>NZ_WWVY01000017.1:0-29465 GCF_009876955.1 Bittarella massiliensis (ex Durand et al. 2017)
AGATCTCCAGGGGGTCGCCCTCCCGGATGCGCAGGGTCCGGCGGATCTCCTTCGGGATCACCACCCGCCCCAAATCGTCGATTCTCCTCACAATTCCCGTTGCCTTCATCTGGCTTTTCCTCCCATGTCAAAACTGGCGTTATCCGCGGCGCCTCCTGGCGTCTGCGGGAAATTTCACATTGCTAGTATTTGCACGGCAGGTTATTTTATGCCAAAATCCCTTCCTCGCGCAGACGAAAGCAGGCCATTTTTTTCCGGCGAAAAAATGGCCTGCTCTCCTGATCGAACAGTTAGGCAAAAATCATGGGCGCCACCACCCCGGCCAGCACCACCGAGGCCACGCTCACGGTGGTCACCCCGGCGATGAGCATTTTGGGCAGCACGTAGTCGGTGAGTCGCTGCACCTCCTGCTCGGTGTAGTCGCCGCCGTCGGTGACCCCCTGGACGACCTCCATGGCCACCGTGTAGGTGATGGGGTAGCCGAACATGCAGGAGAAGCCAGCCGCGATGGAGAGGGCGGGGCTCCATTTGAAGAGTTTCCCCACCACCATCGAGAAGACAGTGATGCCCAGCGCCGAAATCAGCAACATCCCGAAGACCGGCACCAGGATGCTGGCAAACTGGGAGAAGGACATGGTCAAAAAGCTGACCGAGCAGTAGGCGTAGGTGGCCAGCAGGATCACCCCGTCGCCCCCCGCTTTGGCGAGGGCGTTTTTGTCCACCACGCCGGTGGCCGAGGCCAGCGCCCCGAAGAGGAGATAGACGATGGTGGCGTTGAGGCCGGTGGCCGAGGCGGCCAGTTCGGCCAGCCCCGCCACCAAGGCCAGGCGGGCAAAGTGGGCGAAGGGGCTGTCCAGCCCTTTAGGGGTCTTGGGGAGGAAGTGGAGGTCGATGCGGCGGCCGCCCTCCTCGGCGGCCCGCTTCAGGTTGCCCTCAGAAGCGTACTTGGTGGCCGCCTTTTTCAGGCAGAAGGAGGAGATGGGCAGGCCGATGATCACCTGCAGGGCGTTGACCGCCGCCACATAGGAGGCCACGTCGGGCCGGCCGGCGGCGGTGGCCGCGTCGCTGGTGATGATGGTGGCCACCACCCCGCCGGAGACCGGGGGCAGCGCCGAGAGGGCCAGTTCCCGGCCAAAGATGAGCTGGCCCAGGGTGAAGCCCAGCACCAGAATGCCGATCACTGCCGCCAGGGCCACCAGGATGGTCCTCCACTCCTTTTTCAGCTCGTTGAGGTCCAGGGTGGAGCCCAGGTTGGTGAGGATCAGCCCCATGCCGAAGGTGGGGATGATGGCGTTGAGGCCAGAGGTGTCCATCAAGTCGGCGGGCAGCACCTTGAGCACGCCGCCGAAGAGCACGAAGAGCACGATGGCGACGATGAAGGCGGAGATGATGCCCTTGGTTTTGCGGGCCACCAGGTCGCCCAGGGCAAAGACGATGGCGACCACGGCAAAGGCCAGAATGGGGGTAAAGGTCATGGTGTTCAGTCCTCCTCAAAAATTGGTTTCAGATGTTTGCGGTCGGGCGTTTCTCCCCGCCATCGAAACACCGGCAAGACCCCGGCGGCGCGGACGTTCATCCCTCTCTCCCCCTTCTCTTCCGGGCCCTGGAGGCCCGACTCGACAGATGCGGTGGCGGCGGTCCTTTGCCGGGCGAGAGCGCGTTTGCGGCCCCTTTTTGCGGCCGCCCCATCGACATTTCCCCGGCAATAAAAAATCCCCTGTCCCAGCAATTTCTGCTGGGACAGGGGAAACACTCTCCTGCGGTACCACCCAAATTGGCGTCTAAACGCCCACTCGCTCCGCACACCACCATGTGCGCTCCCTTGATAACGGGTGGAGTTCCCGTCGGGCACTACTCGGCCGTCCGCCTTTCGTCCCGCCCTCATGAGTCCATTCAGTCCGGCGCCTTGCCCGCTGCGCTCTCACCGCCCGCAGCTCTCTGGAAGGGAGCACTCCGCACCTACTCTTCTCAATCAACGGTTTTCTAGAATATGGTGTCATTCTACTCCGCCCCCGCCGTCTTGTCAAGGGGGAAAATCGTCCTCTTTGGCGCCCGCCGCCCGGTGGGGCGGAACGGACGGCCCTGCTCCAAGAGGGCCGCACCGCAGGGGCCTGGGGGAACACAAGCGGCTTGGGCGAAGGGGAGAAAAAAGCGACCACCCGATTCTCACTGCACCGGCTCCGGGAAGGAGCTGCTCCGAACGCCCCCAAGGGCCCCACCGGAGCGGGCCTGCAACTGGGCGGGGGGGAAAGGAGTTTACCCCAAGCGCCTCCCGGAGGCGAGACGGCGAAACGGGGCGGCCAAGGAGGTGGCGGTCCTTTGGCCGCCCCGGCACATCGGCAGCGCACTGCCTCCTCTGCGCCGGTCTCCCCCACACCCCGCCCCAATGCGGTTGGGGGACCACCTGCAAAAAATGCGCCGGATGGGATTTTTCCGGCGCACTGCCGGAATAAAATTTGTAGAAAAGGGTGGAATCGTCTCCTCCTGCCCGATACGCCCGACCTGTCGAGTGCACGGTAGAAAGGGTGGGACCGTCTTTCCAGAGCCGTCTGCGCCATGTCAACACTATGCCGTCCCCTACGCCCTGGCTTGATGCGACCAGGGCACACCTACAAAAAAGCGCACTGGGAGAGGATTTCCCGGCGCGCTGCTTGATTTGGACTTATGAGAGGGGCAAGGTTGTCCCCCCTTACTTGAAAATATCCCCCCATAGGGCGCACAGTGGAGAGGAGGCGGGGCCGCCCTGCTCTCCAGTTCCGTTCGCACTGCGCCCGGCAGCGTGTCGGCCCCCATACCCCGACTTGATGCATTCAGGGCACCCCCACAAAAAAGCACGCCGGGAGAAATCCTCCCGGCGCGCTGTTGGATTTGAATTTACGAGAGGGGTGGGACCGTCTCCTCCTGCCCGGAAACGCTCACCCCGTCGGGTGTGCAGTAGAGGGGGGGCGTGGCCGTCTTTCCCTCCAGGGCCGCCCGCACCGCGTCGGCCACCTCCTGTCGGGAGGTGCCGGCCGCCACGGTGAGTTCCCCCACCTTGGTGCCGTTGGGCACGCCGGTCTCCCCCACGTCCACGTAGAGCCGATCGGCCTTTAGGGCCCGGTAGTCCACCCCGTTTACCTGTTCGGCCAACATCCAGGGACTGGCCGGGTAGTAGAGGCTCAACTCGGCCCCCGAGCCCTTGGCGCTCTGGGCGATCCCATCGAGGGAGGCCTGCAGCGCCTGCTGGGCGGTGGTGCCGCCGGAGAGGCCGTAGCCCGCGTCCTTCAGGAAGGTGGCCACCGGGTAGGTGGCGTCGGCGAGGATGATCTCCTTGACCCCCTTCTGCCCCAGTTCGGCGCACAGGGCCTTCAGGTAGGTCTGGGCGCTCTGCGCGTTGGGGTTGAGCCAGGGCTTGCCCCCGGCCTGGGCGGTGTTGTCCAGCCAGAGGACCCCCGCCTGGTTTTTGTAGAGGACCGCCGCGGTCTTGTCGTAGCGGGAGACCAGGGGATCTTTAAAGGCCGACAGCTGGGCCGCCACCTCGATCCCCTTTTCGGAAAAGGCGCTGACCACCCGGTCCAGGTCGATGCCGTCGGCCGCCACGGCCCCGGCTGCCTGAGCGGTGGCCACCCCGGTGTTGTAGTGCACCATCCCCTCGCTGTCCTTGAGGGGGAGCACCGCCCGGGTGACCCCGGCGGCTTCCAGCCGCTGGGCGGTCTCGGCAATCTTGGCCTCGTCGGCGAGGTCGCTCAGGGAGACCCTGGCGTAGACGGGCGCCTTCTCCTCCTGGGGCGGCGTCTCCTCCTCGCCGGTCTGGCCCGGGTCCTGCGCCGGTTGGGAAGTGGGCGGCTTCTCCCCAGTGTAGACGCCGTTTAGGAAGTTGACCAGGGGGCGGTAGGCGGCAAAGCCCACAAAGGCGAGCACCACCAACACCGCACCCCAGATGGCGATATTTCGGATCAGGTTTCGGTTGCTGCTGCGGTAGATCTTATCGTAGCGCTTGATTTTGTATCGCTTCGCCATCCGCCTGACTCCCTCCTTTTTGCCCGCTGTTCGGGCGCTGTGATCAGCCGTGATAAGTATACACCATTTTTTTGACGAGGTGTGCAAAATGCAAAAGGGTTTAAAAAAATTTCATAAATTGGCCGTATGCTGGCCCCATTTCGCCCTTTTTCCCTAAAAACTCAGCTGGTAGCCGGTGAACCCGTAGATGCAGAGGCTGAGGATGCCGATGTAGAGCAGCGTCACCGGCAGCCCCTGAAAGGAGGCGGGGACACTGCGGTTTTTCAGCTTTCTCTGCCCCTCGGCCACAATGAGGGTGGCCAGGGTGTAGCCCGCGCCGCTGCCCAGGCAGAAGCCGACGGTCTGGGGCAGGGAGAACACCTGCCCGGAACAGAGCATCAATGTGCCCAGCACGGCGCTGTTGAAGGTGGCCAGGTGAAAGTGGGGGCGCACCTTGACCTGCCATTTGACAAAGCGGGGAAAGCGGATGCGGCGGGCGATCCCCGACAGGGCAAAATAGACCGCCACCATGCATAGGATGAACAGGAGCGGCTTGTAGATGTAGGCGTTGACGTCCTGTTGCAGGGGGAAACTCACCAGATAGGTGAGCAGCGAGGTGAGGGTGACCGAGAGGGTGGTCAGGCAGCCAAAGGTGACCATGGCCCCCATGTCGTCCACCAGCAGCAGCGTCCGCTCCACCCCCAGGCTGCGGGAGAAGAGGGCGTTCTCTGCAAAGATGGCCAGAATGACCGAAACCAGCATGTTTGCTGCGACCTGTGCCATGGCTTACTTCCCCTCCTTTTTGTTGATCCAGTGGCGGAAGCTGTTGTTGAGAAAGCGAAAGCCCGCCGCCAGCACGGCGATGAGGAAGAACCCGAAGAAGGGCAGGGCGATGGAGCGGGAGACCGGCACCACCCCTTTGAGGGTGATCCCCCAGAGCCGCCCGTAGGCCAGCACCTCCCGCAGGGCGCCCACCACGCAGACCACCAGGGTGAAGCCCAGCCAGGTGCAAAAGAGGTCCAAAAAGGTGTAGCGGTCCACCCCGAAATGGGTGTAGGAGCTGCACTTGGTCACCACAATCGAGTCCACGATCAGGATGGGCAGATAGATGCCCACACTGGTGGAGACAAAGGGAAACATCTGTGACAGCCCGTAGGCCACCGGCACAAAGAGCAGGGCCCCCAACAGCGCCGTGAGGATGGTGCGGTAGACCGCGTCCACCTTTTTAAAGAGCAGGCTGCCCAGGAGGATGGTGGGCACCACCACCCCCAAAAAGCCCAGGGAGAGGATGACCCCCGCCTTGAGCGACTGGGTGGCCACGATGGCCGGCGCCAAGGCCAGCCCCTGCATCAAAATCGGGTTTTGGGAGAAGACCCCGTCCACCCGGCCCAGGTCCTCCTGGTGGCGGCCGAAAAAGAGGCGGCCCCGCCCCTTCCAGGCGCGAAAGCGCCGCTTGAATTTGCTCACAGTTGCTTCACTCCTTTCCGCGCCGTCACTGGGAGATCATCCGCAGGCCGCTGTTTCGGTTTTGGAACCAGGCCACCTTGCGGTCGATGAAGGCGGCCATGGCATTGGAGGCGATGGCGGCAAAGCAGACCCCCATCTCAAAGGCGCCGTAGTAGCGAAAGAGCATGGTGATCACCCCGAAGAGGGCCCCGTAGATCAGCCGGGACAGGGGCTGCTTGGGGGCGGTGATGGGGTCGGTGACCACGAAGAAGGCCGCAAAGACCAGGGTGCCCGAGAGCAGTTCCAGACAGGCCGCGTCCAGCCGGGTGGTGTGCAGCCGGGGGAAGAGGTAGGAAAAGAGGGCGCAGGCGCCCAAAAAGGAGACCGGCAGCCGCCAGTCGACCGCCTTTTTTACAAAGAGGTAGACCGCCCCCGAGAGGACCACCAGCGTCCCCACCGCGCCCAGGGGGCCGGGGTAGTTGCCGATGAGGAATTCCATCTTCTCCACAAAGGGCACCCCGCCGATCTTCATGGTCTTGAGGGGGGAGTCCACCAGCACCGAGGTCTTTTGCAGGATCAGCGGCACGTTGGTGAAGGGCAGGGGGTAGGAGAACATCAGCTCCGGCCAGAAGAGGGCCAGGAAAGCCCCGCCTACCGCCGCGGGGTTGAAGATGTTGTTGCCGTAGCCGCCAAAGGCGTTTTTGGCCAGCACAATGGCCACAAAGACACCCACCACCGCCAGCCAATAGGGGGCGCTGGCGGGGAGGAACATCACCAAAATGGCGCCGGTGACCATCCCCGAGATGTCGTGGCGGTCAAAGCGCTCCTGCCGCATCCGGGCGGTGAGGGCGTCAAAGAGATAGGAGAACGCCATCGACACCGCCAGCAGGAGGAGGGGGCGAAGGCCGTAGGTGATCACATTCATGAGGAAGATGGGCAGCATTGCGATGAGCACGTCTTTGGACAGCGCATACCGCCGGTAGAGGGGGGAGGACCGATCCATGGGGGACTCCTTTCCGGTTGTGAGAAATGGGGGATGGGACAGCCATGACCATTGAGAGGATAGACGCCGACCGCTGGAAGATCGCCCTGGAGGCCGCCGAGTTGCGGGCCCTGCAGATCGGCGAGGGCTGGCGGCCCGAGGGGGAACCGGCACGACAGGCCATCGCCCGGCTGCTGGCGCGCATTCAGCGGGCCACCGGGCTGGCCCCACTGCGGCCGGAGGCGCTCTCGGTCGAGCTGCGCCGCCAGGGCGAGGGGGCGGAACTCTACCTCACCGGGCTGGCGTCGGGCGCGCCGCCCCAGTTGTGGGAGTTTGCGAGCCTGTCCCACCTGGCGCAGGGGTGCGCGGCGCTGCTGCGCCAGGCCGGTCCGGGGCGCTTTGAGAGCGCCCTCTTCGCCCGCGAGGGCCGCTACCGGCTGCGGTTGGCCCCCTGCCGGGGGCAGTCGCCCCGCCCCCTCTCCCTGTTGGGGGAGTTCGGGCGGCTGCTGCCGCCGGGGGGCGTGGCCGACGCCGCCACCCGGGAGCACTGGCGGCCCTTGGCCGGGCAACAGGCGGTGGAGCAGCTGGCCCGGTTGGCCTGAAAGAGAGCGGGGGCAGGCGGGGGTCACCCCGCCCGCCCCCGCTTTTTGGCGCGCGAGAGGGCGATCAGAGGGCGCTCTCGCCGGCTGCCCGCAGGGCCCGCACCGCGGCGGTGCGGTCGGGTTTGCCGAAGATGGCCGAACCGGCCACCAGCACGTTGGCGCCGGCCGCCGTCACCAGCGGCGCGGTGCCCGCGTCGATGCCGCCGTCCACCTCGATGTCCAGGGAAAGCCCCAGCTCCTCGGCCTTTTTGCGGATGGCCTCGATTTTGGGGATCATGTCGCCCATGAACTTCTGCCCGCCGAAGCCGGGTTCCACCGTCATCACCAGCACCATGTCCAGCAGGTCCAGGTAGGGGAAGACCGCCTCGGCCGGGGTGCCGGGCTTGACCGACAGGGCCGCCTTGATGCCGTGGGACTTGATCTTGGCGATGGTCTCGCCCACATCGCTCTCGCTCTCCACGTGGAAGGTGATCAGGTCGCTGCCGGCGGCGGCAAAGTCGTCGATGTAGCGCAGCGGCTCGGAAATCATCAGGTGCACGTCGAAAAAGAGGTCGTTTTTCGGCCGCAGGCACTTGACGATGGGCGCCCCCAGGGTCAGGTTGGGGACAAAGTGGCCGTCCATCACGTCGATGTGCAGCATCTCGGCCCCGGCCTCTTTCATCTGGGCGCACTCGCTCTCCAGATTGGCAAAATCGCAGGACAGAATCGAAGGTGAAATTTTCAGCAAGGTGGGTAACCCCTTTCTGCAAGTCGCATTCATACAGATATATTGTATAACAAAACCGCCCGGCCGTCAATTTCGCCGCCCCTGCGGCCATTTCCTTTGCAATGGCTCGGGCGATGGTGTATGATAAAGTCGAAATCTGTGGGGATTTCCCACGCCATTAGGGAGGAATGACACGTGCAAAGGAGACAACTGGGCAACCTCGAACTCTCCACCCCGCTGCTGGGCTTCGGCACCATGCGCCTGCCCCTGCAGGAGGACAAGAAGACCGTTGACTTTGAGCGGGTGCAGCAGATGGTGGACTGCGCCATGGAAAACGGGGTCAACTACTTCGACACCGCCTACCCCTACCACGACGGCACCTCTGAGGAAAATGTGGGCCGCGCCCTGGCCAAATACCCCCGGGACAGCTACATCCTGGTGGACAAACTGCCCATCTGGGCCTGCAAAGAGAAAGAGGACATGCAGAAGGTCTTTGACACCCAGCTGGAGCGCTGCGGGGTCGACTGCTTCGACATCTACCTGCTGCACGCCGTCAGCCACGAGAACTACGACGACGCCGAGCGGCTGGGCGCCTACGACTTCATGCGCCGGATGCAGGCCGAGGGGAAGGTCCGCCACGTGGGCTTCTCCTTCCACGACTCCCCCGCCTTTTTGCAGCGGGTCCTCGCCTCCCACCGGTGGGACGTGGCCCAGATGCAGCTCAACTACGTGGACTGGTCTCTGCAGCACGCCGACGAGCAGTACCGCCTCTTCACCGAGGCCGGCGTCCCCCTCATCGTCATGGAGCCGGTGCGGGGCGGCTTTTTGGCCAAGCTGCCCGAGTCGGCGCAGGCCCCCCTGCGCGCCTGCCAGCCCGACTGGAGCGACGCCGCCTGGGCCCTGCGCTGGGTGGCAGACCACCCCAACGTGCGGGTCATCCTCAGCGGGATGTCCGATCTGGCGATGATGGAGGAGAACATCGACACCCTCAAAGACGCCGCCCCCCTCACCGAAGAGGAGGAGCGCGCCCTGGCCGAGTCCCTGGAGGAGCTGAGCAAGGTCACCGCCGTCCCCTGCACCGGCTGCCGCTACTGCATGCCCTGCCCCTTTGGGGTGGACATCCCCCGCATCTTCGCCCTCTACAACGACTACAAGCGGCACCAGAACCAGTTTTTGGTCAAATCCATGTACCAGCGCTTCACCCCCGCCGAAAATCGGGCCGACCAGTGCCGGCGCTGCGGGGCCTGCATGAAACACTGCCCCCAGCACATCGAGATCCCCGACCGGCTGGCCGAGATCCACGCCGAGATCCAGGGGCTGGAATAGAGGATTTTGCCCAAAAGAGCGGGGGCCGGCGAACATTCGCCGGCCCCCGCCATCTATCTCAACGAGGCCCCGCATGCCGGACCTCGACAGTCCCATCCTATGCCCCTTGTGGGGGGGCCGTTCGGCAAAAGAGTGGGGGGCGCCCGCACAGCGCCCCCCCCACTCTCCCTTTCCCCGGGCAAAAAGCCCCCTTGCAGGGCCCTTTGCGGGAAAAAGGGCGGTCAAAAAATCATTCAGCTCGCCTTGGAGCGGGTGGACTGGTTGGTGGTCGCGGGGGCGGGCACGTCCTCTTTGAGGGTCACCACCACCTCGAAGGTCTTGTCGGTGCCCGACTGCTGGGACCGGTAGATGGTCAGCTTCACCTCGTCGCCCGGCTTGCAGTTTTTCAGCTGGGCCTGCAGGGCCTCGTAGCTCTCGGTGCTCTCGCCGTTGAACTTGCGGATGATGTCCCCCGGCTGCACGCCGGTGCCCTCCAGGCTGCTGCCCTGATCGATGCTCTTGATGTAGAGGCCCTTGGGCAGCCCGTTGAGGCGGGAGGTGGTGTCGTTGATTTCGATGACCGTGACCCCCAGTTTCACCCGGTCCTTCACGTAGCCGTTTTGGATCAGCCCGTCGATGATGGGCTTGGCCTCGTTGATGGCGATGGCAAAGCCGATGCCCTCATACTCGGTCTTGGCGATCTTGGAGGAGTTGATCCCCACCACCTGGCCGTACATGTTCACCAGCGCCCCGCCGGAATTGCCGGGGTTGATGGCCGCGTCGGTCTGGATGCAGTGCAGCGAATAGCCGGTGGAGCTGCCCACCGTCCGGTTGACCGCCGAGACGATCCCCTTGGTGACGCTCCCGGCCAGGCTGGGCCCGCCCGGGTTGCCGATGGCCAGCACGTCCTCGCCCACCTTCATCTGGTCGGAGTTGCCAAACTCGGCGTAGGTCAGGTTCTGCGCCTCGATCTTCACCACCGCCAGGTCGGTCTTGGTATCCGTCCCCACCACCTTGCCGGTGTACTCCTCGTCGTTTTCCAGGGTGATGGTCAGGCCGACCGCCCCCTCCACCACGTGGGCGTTGGTGATGATGTAGCCGTCGGCGCTCATGATGATGCCCGAGCCGTAGGAGCTGGCCTCCACCGTGCTCTGCTGGCTGTAGACGGCGATCCCCACCACCGCCGGTTTCACCTTGGTGGCCACCTGCTCGGTGGTCATCTTCTCGCCGCTCTTGGTCTCGGCGCCGTCGTCCCCGTCCTCAGGGCGGTTTTGGATGGTCACCCCCGCCTGGGAGCTGCCCCCCTGGCCGCCGGAACCCTTTTGGGAGTTTTTGTAGAGGATATTGGCCCCCACCAAAATGCCGGAGAGGGCCAGCACGCAGCAGAGGATGACGGCAAAGGCCACCGCCCCCCTGCCCTTTTTGGGCTTTTTGTCCGGCCGCTTCCCCCCCAGGCCGCCGGGCGAGGCGTACCGGTCGGGGTCAAAGACAAAGGGCTGCGCCCCGCCCGGGACCGCCGGCCGGTAGGGGGAATAGGGGAACTGGCCGTCCCCCTGCGCGCCGCCGCCCGGGGGCGGGGTCTGGGGGCGGTAGCCGCCCGGTTGCTGCTGCCCATAGGGCCCGGGACCGGGAATGCTGGAGCCGCCCGGCCCGCCCGCGGGGGAAGCGCCGCCGGTCTCGTCCCGGGGCGTTTCGGGATTTTGTTGGTTATCAAACATGGAGAGGCCTCCTAATTTTGAATATTACGCCTTTGATTTTACCAATAGGATGTGACAGAACGGTGAAATCCCTTTAAATTTTTCTGTCCCCGTCCCCCGGGTCGGGGGCCTGCTGTCCCTCCGCCTCAGCGAGGGCGTCCGCCGGCTGGCCCTCCCGCCGGCCCTCGCCCTTGGCGGCCCGTTTGGCCCGCAGCGGTTTGGCCGCCGGCAGGGAGAAGCGGAATTCGGTGTACTCCCCCTCTTTGCTGCTGACCACGATGTCGCCGCCGTGGCGGTTGACGATGGTCTTGGCGATATAGAGGCCCAGCCCGACGCCCTTCTTGTCCAGTCCGCGGGAGCGGTCGGTCTTGTAGAAGCGGTCAAACACCTGTTGCAGCTGCTCTTTGGGGATCCCCTCGCCGCTGTTTCGCACCGCGGTGAAGGTATAGCCCCCCACCGTCTCAAAGCCGAAGGAGATGACGCCCCCCTCGTTGACAAACTTCACCGCGTTGTCCACCAGGTTGTAGATGACCTGGTGCACCAGGTCCCGGTCGCCCTCCACCATCACCTTGTCCACGTCCAGCCCCTCGATCTCGATGGACTTCTGCTCGATCTGCTGTTCAAAGGAGAGCAGGGCGGTGAAGATCACCTCGCAGATGTTGAAGGGGACGGTGTTGAGGGTCATCTCTCCGGCCTCGATCTTGGACACATTTAGCATGCCACTGACCAGCCGGGATAACCGCTTCACCTCGTTTGAGACCAGGCCCAGGTAGTGGTTTTGCCGCTCCGGGGGGATGGTCCCGTCCAAAATCCCGTCCACAAAGCCGCCGATGGTGGTCATGGGGGTCTTGAGCTCGTGGGAGACGTTGGCCACAAAGTTGCGCCGGGTCTGTTCCACCACCGCCAGGGAGGAGGACATGTTGTTGAGGGCCATGGCCAGTTGGCCCACCTCGTCGTCGGAGGTCACCGGCACCGTCTGCGAGAAGTCGCCCTGCCCGAAGCGGGCGGCGTAGCCGGCCATCTCCTTGAGGGGGGAGACCAGCCGCTTGGTGGTGTAGTAGATCACCGCGAAGGAGATGGCCAGCACCACCACCGCGGCGATGGCGAACATCCGCAGCACGTCCACCAAAAATTGCGAGAGTTCGTCCGCCGGCGAGGCGGCGAAGACATAGCCGATGATGTAGCCGTCGTCCCCGGTGATGGGCACGCTGACAATGTAGTGGGGGCGCTTGTAGATCTCCCCCAGCGTCCCCATTCCCCGGTAGCCCTTGGCCACGCTCGCCTGGGAGGATTTTTCCAGCACATCGGCGGGCACCCGGTAGGTGGTGTGGGCGCAGCGGGTCCCCTCGGTGCAGAGGACGGCGGCGCCGTTCACATCGGTCATGAAGAGGTCGGCGTCCTCCTGGGTGGAGATCAGCAGCCGGTAGCCCTGGCGCAGGGTGTCGAAGTCCAGCAGATAGGAGTTGCCGTCGCTGGTGGTCAGCCCCGAGCTGGTGCGCTCGGCCGCTCGCTGGGCGATGATCAGCAGTTGGTCCTGGCGCTCGTCCTTAAAGTACTGGGCCGACAGCCCCAAAAACACCGCCCCCAGCACCACGATGCTGACCAGCACCACCGACACACAGGTAAAAAAATACCGCTTGACTATCCCGTTTCGCACCTCGGCGCCCCTTTCCCGTCCAGTCGCAAAACGGGGGCCTTCCGCCCCCGTCCGCACCGCTTTTTTACGCGCTAGTCTTTCACTTCAAACTTGTAGCCGACGCCCCACACCGTCTTGACCGACCACTGGGCGGAGACGCCCTCCAGCTTTTCCCGCAGCCGCTTGATGTGCACGTCCACCGTGCGGGAGTCGCCGTAGTACTCAAACCCCCACACCTCGTCGAGCAACTGGTCGCGGGTGTACACCCGGTTGGGGTTGGAGGCCAGGTGGTAGAGCAGCTCCAGCTCTTTGGGCGGGGTGTCCACGATTTTTCCGTCCACCTTCAGCTCGTACCGGGTCAGGTTGACCACCAGCTTGTCGTAGCGCACCTCTTTCACGTCGGAGGCCTGGGCACGGGTGCCGGTGCGCCGCAGCACTGCCTTGATGCGGGCCACGATCTCCTTGGACTCAAAGGGCTTGACCACATAGTCGTCGGCCCCCAGTTCCAGCCCCAGCACCTTGTCAAAGGTCTCGCCCTTGGCGGTGAGCATGATGATGGGCACGTCGGAGGACTTGCGGATCTCCCGGCAGACCTGCCAGCCGTCGAGTTCGGGCATCATCACGTCCAGCACGATCAGGCAGGGGGCCTCCTCCTCAAAGAGTTTCAGGGCCTGTTTGCCGTCGTAGGCCACAACGGTCTGATAGCCCTCTTTGTCGATATACAGTCGCAGCAGTTCACAGATGTTTTTGTCGTCGTCTACGACGAGAATCTTTTCCACGCGTAAATCCCCTCCGGTTTCTTTGCCGCCAGACAGCCGGGCCGCCCGACGCCTCACCTTCTATTTTTACATTATAGCGACTGCTCGGCGCGAAAGGTGAACAGTTTCTAAATGTTTGCCGCACGGCGCGGTGAGGGCGCCTATTTACCATTTATTATAGTACGGATCGGCGAAAGAAACCATATCATTTCCCCTGTTTTTTCCCCGCCGCAGCACTTTTTTGCGCCCCCTCCCCCCGCGGCGGGAAAAAAGGGCGGTCCGCCGCCCGGCAGACCGCCCTTTTGAGGCCAAAGGCCCTATTTTTTCTCCCTCTCGGCGCGCACCAGCAGCATCATCGGCCGGCGCAGCTCGTCGGCCATCCCCGGCACCTCCATCAGGCGGGGGTCGGGGCGGGGCTCCACCACCTCTTTGATGGCAAAGCCCGCCTGCAGCAGGGTGTTCAAATAGCTGGTGAGGGTGCGGTGGTACTTGGTGACCTCGCACCCCAGGAAGTGGGCGGTGCGCCGCCCCTCGTCAAAGTAGCGGTCCACCGGCCAGTGTCGGGGGTTGCCCTCCCCGTCGCAGCACCACTCCTGACTGCCCTCGGCGGTGAAGACCGGGTGCTCGCAGGAGAAGACAAAGCTCCCCCCCTCCGCCAGGCAGTCGTAGACGGCGCGGCAGACCGGGGCAAAGTCCTCCACATAGTGCAGGGCCAGCGAGCTGAGCACCAGGTCAAAGGAGCCGGGGGCGAAGTCCATCTCCTCCATGGCCATCCGCCGGTACTGGATGCGGGGGTCGGCGTTTCGCTCCCTCGCCCCGGCCAACATCTTTTCGGACAGGTCGGTGCCCAGCACCGACGCCGCCCCCTGGTCGGCCGCGTACTTGCAGTGCCAGCCAAAGCCGCAGCCCAGATCCAGCACCCGCTTGCCCGCCAGCGCGGGCAGCATCCGCCGCAGCTCGTGCCATTCGCCGGCCGCCGACAGCCCCTCCACCGAGCGGGGGAAGTGGCTGTACTGTTCAAAAAAAGTCTGGTCGTCGTAGTGGTTCTCTTTCATCTTGTAAATCTCCTTGTCTCTCTTCGCGCCCCCGTCCGGCCTGCCTGCGGCGGGGCGCAAAAAAGCCGCCGGCAGGGCGCTGTCGGCGGCAACCATCCACCCGTCGGCGGGCAACACCAACAGACGGGTGCGCCTTCGCACCCGCCGGGCTGCCTGATCGCCGACGAGAGGGGGAGGGCGCTTTTCAGCCCTCCATCAAAGCTCCGAACAGCGTCTCATCGCTTTCCATCTGCACGGAGCGGCTTTTCCTTCTCATTTCCAGGGTCCAAATGGCGCACATTCGCCGTCCCTCCCTTTCCCCTTTACCATACCTCGGCGTCCCCCCTTCTGTCAACTGCAAAAAGGGGCGGCAAATTCGCGCGGGGGCATTTCCACCGGGCGGCCATTTGTGCTATACTGTTAAAAGCGCCGGGCGGCGGGGGCCCTGCCCCCCCAAAACCGCCCAAATGGAATAATAGTGAGGGATCTGCACGTGAAACTGGGAATCGTGGGTCTGCCCAACGTGGGCAAAAGCACCCTTTTCAACGCCATTACAAACGCCGGGGCCGAGTCGGCCAACTACCCCTTCTGCACCATCGAGCCCAACGTGGGGATGGTGGCCGTCCCCGACAAGCGGCTGGACAAGCTCGCCGAGATGTACCAGCCCGACAAGTTCACCCCCGCCACCATCGAGTTTGTCGACATCGCCGGGCTGGTGAAGGGCGCCTCCAAGGGCGAGGGGCTGGGCAACAAGTTCCTCTCCCACATCCGCGAGGTGGACGCCATCGTCCACGTGGTGCGCTGCTTTGAGAGCGGCGACATCGTCCACGTCGACGGCAGTGTCGACCCCCTGCGGGACGTGGAGACCATCAACCTGGAGCTGATCTTCTCCGACCTCGACATCGTCGAGCGCCGCATCCAAAAGGCCCAGAAACTGGCCAAGGGCGACAGGGCCTACGCCGCCGAGGCCCAGCTGCTGGAGCGGCTGAAGGCCCACCTGGAAGAGGGCAAGCGGGCATCGGTCTTCCCCTGCGAACCGGAGGAGAAGGCCCTCATCGACGCCATGGGCCTGCTCTCGGACAAGCCGGTCATCTACGTGGGCAACATGAGCGAGGACGACTTCATCGGCGACATCTCGAACAACGAGAACTACCAGAAGCTCTGCGCCCTGGCCCAGGGGGAGGGGGCCCTCTCCCTGCCCATCTGCGCCAAGATCGAGGAGGACATCGCCGACATGTCCGCCGAGGACAAGGCCCTCTTTTTGGGGGAGCTGGGGCTGGAGGAGTCGGGCCTCGACCGGCTCATCAAGGTCTGTTACGAGCTGCTGGGCCTCATCTCCTACCTGACCGCCGGCAAGCCCGAGGTCCGCGCCTGGACCATCAAAAAGGGCACCAAGGCCCCCCAGGCCGCCGGCAAGATCCACACCGACTTTGAGCGGGGGTTCATCCGCGCCGAGGTGGTGGCCTTTGACGACCTCATCGCCCAGGGCAGCATGGCCGCCTGCAAGGAAAAGGGGCTGGTCCGCTCCGAGGGGAAGGAGTACGTGATGCAGGATGGGGACGTGGTCCTCTTCCGCTTCAACGTCTGAGTCCGGGCCCCATTTGACAAACCGGCAGGGCGCCGCTATAATAAATCCATTCCGCCGGCAGTTCGTGTGCCGGTGGCCAAACCAGACCGCTGGTGTCAAATCGCCGACGGGGAAAAAGCCCATCCAAGCGCCTTCAGAGAGCCGTGGCAGGTGTGAGCACGGCGGCGAGCGGGGTGGGGTCAGTCGCCCCCGAGAGGGCGGGTGAACGGGGCGCGCCCCCCAGTAGTCCGCCACGGCAGGCCCCGTTATCGGCCGGGGATGTGTTTGCATCCCGCAGAGTTGGGCGCTCTTTGCGCCAAGTTGGGTGGTACCGCAGGAACCTTTTGTCCTGCCCCTTCACGTCGCCGTGAAGGGGCGGGACTTTTTTGCGTTCTCCGCAGGGGGACCGAATCAACAAAGGAGTGTGAAACAACATGGACAAGAAAAAAACGGGCCGCGGCCACTTCACCGGCTCCCTGGGCTTTGTCATGGCCGCCGCGGGGTCGGCCATCGGCCTGGGAAACCTCTGGAAGTTCCCCTATGTGGCGGGCATCTCGGGGGGCGGGCTCTTCATCGTCTTCTACCTGATCTTCGCCCTGGTGCTGGGCATCCCCATCATGCTCTCCGAGATGGCGGTGGGCCGCAAGACCCAGCTCAACGCCATCGGCGCCTTCCGCAGCATCGACAAGAAGTGGTCCTTCGTCGGGGTGCTGGAGATCGCCTGCGCCTTCATCATCCTCTCCTATTACAGCGTGGTGGGGGGCTGGGTGATGAAGTACATCGGCAGCTACCTCACCGGCGCCAACGTCTCCGACGGGGCGGCGTTCGACACCTTTGTCTCCTCCCCGGTGCAGCCGGTCATCTGGCACCTGCTGTTCATGGCGGTGACCGTGGTCGTGGTCATCGGCGGGGTGCAAAAGGGGATCGAGACCTGCAGCAAATGGCTGCTCCCCCTCCTCTTTGTCCTCCTCATCGGGGTGGTGGTGCGCTCGGTGACCCTGCCCGGTTCGATGGAAGGGCTCAAGTTCCTCTTTGTCCCCGACACCGCCCTCCTCTCCGACCCCAAAGCCCTGATCGACTCCATCGTGTTGGCCATGGGACAGGTCTTTTTCAGCCTCAGTCTGGGGCTGGGCATCGCCATCACCTACGGCAGCTACCTGAAAAAGGACACCAACATCACCAAGGACACCTGCACCGTGGTGGGGCTGGACACCCTGATGGCCCTACTGGCGGGGATGGCCATCATGCCCGCCGTCTTCAGCTTTGGGATGGAGCCCACCGGAGGCCCCGGCCTCATCTTCAAAACTCTGCCGGCGGTCTTTGATTCCATGCCCCTGGGGCGGTTCTTCGGGCTGGCCTTCTTCTTTTTGGTCTTTATCGCCGCCCTCACCAGCGCCATTGCCCTGCTGGAGGTGGTCACTTCCTTCTTCATTGACACCTTCCACTGGCGCCGCCGCACCGCCACCCTGGTGATGGGCGGGCTGATGGCCCTCATCGGGGTCTTTGCCAGCCTCTCCATGGGCCCCCTCTCCGGCTTCACCATCGGGGGGATGAACCTGTTTGACGCCATGGGCTTTCTCACCGACAAGATCCTCATGCCCCTGGCCGCCCTGGCCACCTGCCTCTTTGTGGGCCACGTCTGGGGGGTGGGCAAGGTGACCGAGGAGGTGGAGCGCTGCGGCAAGCGGTTTGCCATCCGCCGCGTCTACGGCTTCCTCATCCGCTGGGTGGCGCCCACCCTCATCGCCGTCATCTTCGTCATGGGGCTCATCGGGGGGTGATCCCCCCTTCCCCAAAAGCCCCTGCGCCCTTTGCTGAGTGTGCATAAGGCAGTATCCTGAAAACACGCAGAAACCGGCATTGCAGGGTAGAAATGAGAGTACGGATCGAAGGGTTCGTACTCTTTTTCTGTATATGCCGTTAAAACTGCAATCGGTACATTGGTTTTTCCTGAGAATCTTCTGTAGAATGAAAATATCATAAAACACAGGAGGTTTTTACGATGAAAAGCATTTATGAAGAAGCAGGCGGCACATATACTTGGCAAGGCGATTATGAACTTCCCAATTTGATAATACCGCCCGAAAAAGAAATTGAAATCGGAGTTTGGGGACAGCGACACCGGCGATATTTGAAACAGTATCACAAAATTCGGTATTACAATCTGCTGACCGCCGGAACGCTGAACGGACATCTGGCGGAGATAGAGCAGCAGGCGGAGCGGATGTTTCAATCGCTTGTATCCGCACTTTCTAATCAGGAAAATGTCACGGAAAAGCTGAAAGCCAATCATCCTATGGAGTGGGTGCAAAAGATGAACAGCATCCGAAACCGAGCCACTGAAATCGTCAACAGCGAGTTGATTTACATATGAAAGAACAGAAATTTCATCTTTATCTTTCGGAGGCTGAGCGCAGATTTCTTGTCCAAAATCTCCTTTGGCTTCAGAACAAACTGCGGCAGGAAGGGCGTTATACCGACGCTGTAGATGATTTAATTATCAAGCTTTCAAAAGCAAAGCCAAAGAAAATCAGGGTAACATAGAACAAACCGGAGAAAGCATCATCGCCTTCTCCGGTTTTTCTGTATCATCTTAGCGAGCAGACTGTTTGTATCCTCATTCGGCTACAAACAGTGATTCTCGTTAGGGCATTGCCCTAAGACCCGATATTGCTTGTTGTAATTTGCATTATGAGCAGTTTCAAGATGGAACGGTGAAATGTATTGAAGATGAAATACCGTTTGAAATACCTGAGTCGTGGGAATGGTGCAGATTTTTAAGTGGCTTCATAATAAATCCTCGTAATTCTATACAAGACAACATTGAGGTTTCATTTATTCCAATGCCGTTAATACAAGAGGGTTACACCAATAATCACAAATCAGAAATTAGGTTATGGAAAAAAGTAAAAACTGGATACACACATTTTGCTGAGAACGATATTGCTATTGCTAAAATAACACCTTGCTTTGAAAATAAAAAATCTGTGGTTTTTAAAAATCTTTCAAATGGCTATGGGGCAGGAACAACCGAATTGCACATTATCCGAACTTTAGAAAACACTGTGCTACCCGAATATGTTTTGTGGTATATTAAGCGAGATGATTTTATTTCAGATGGGATTAATGCATTTTCAGGTGCAGTAGGACAAAAAAGAATTGGTAGAGAATTTATAGAACAATACTTAATTCCATTACCTCCTGTTTCAGAGCAAGAAAAAATTCTTGAAGCTATACACACAGCATTTATGAGCATCGATAGTATTGAGTGTTCTTACACAAAACTCAATGCTTTAATAACTATTGCTAAATCCAAAATTCTTGACCTTGCTATTCGTGGCAAGCTTGTACCGCAAGACCCGAATGACGAGCCTGCTTCCGTACTTTTAGAACGCATAAAGGCTGAAAAAGAAGAACTTATCAAACAGGGCAAAATCAAGCGGGACAAGAAGGAATCCGTCATCTTTAAAGGTGAGGATAACTCTTATTATCGAATTGTTGGAAAATCAGCAGAAGAATGTGAAAATTTACCGTTTGATTTACCTCAAGGTTGGCAGTGGACAAGCTTAGGGCAATACAGCGAAAAGGTGACCGACCAAGTTGCAAGCGGAAGTTTTGCTTCCTTAAGAGCCAATGTTGTATCATTCAAAGAACCAGATTACGCTATAATGGTTAAAACAGCAGATTTTTCAAACAATTTCACCAAAAATCTTACTTATACCGATAAACACGGTTATGAGTTTCTTGAAAATTCAAATTTATTTGGAGGCGAACTCATTTTAAGCAATATAGGTTCTATTGGAAAAGTGTTCATAGTTCCCGACTTAAAAAGAAAAATGACTTTAGCACCTAACTCGGTGATGATACGATTGACAAATGATGAATATAGAGATTATCTGTATTATTTTTTACAATCACCAACAGGTTACAAAGAACTCAAGGCAATTTCTACAGGTGTAGCGATGCTGAAATTTAACAAAACTGATTTAAAAACCATTTATCTCCCAGTACCACCACTTGCCGAACAAAAGAGAATTGTAGAAACGATAGAAACAATCTTCACACAGCTAGATGAAATAGAAAATTCCATAGCATAAGATCAGCCGTCCTCAAAAACGAGGGCGGCTTCGGTTTTTACCAAGTTACAATTTTGTCTACTAATGCTTGCTGTTCACTGGCGGTACGCCGCAGATATATACGGGTAGTTTCAATACTTTCGTGACCCATTAAGTCAGCAAGCAAAGCGATATCGTTATATTTTTCAAGAAAATTTTTAGCATATCTGTGTCGGAAGGAATGGGGATAGACTACTTTTTTATCCAGCCCATACTTATCGGCATAGTTCTTTAATTGTTGGGATATTCCACGGGTTGTGATTCTTTCACCATATCTGTTGAGAAACAAATAGCCGGAGGAACGGTGTGTTTCCTCCAGCCATTCTAGAGTCTCTGTTCTTAATTTTTTCGGTATGTATAATCGTCGTAATTTACCGCCTTTAGTATATAGATCGAAATATCCAATTTCAACATGTTCGATCTTAATCTGTATCAGTTCGCTTACTCTGGCACCGGTGGCAGCCAAATACCAGACAACAAAATACCATTCCATGTTTCCGTCTTTCTTCAGCTGCTTTTTCAGAAATTTATAATCAGCATTGCTGATAACATTTTCCAAAAAATTTTTTTGCTGGACTTTGACTGCTTTGAGTTGTAAGCGCTCTTTGTGGAGATACTCAAGATATTTGTTAATTCCTTGAATTCGGAGATTAACTGTTTTCGGTTTAAAAAATTCCATTAGAAATCCTTTATAAGCTAAAAGGTTTTCCTTGTTTACTCCGTCATAGTGGGCGTTATAGAAATCGACAGTCCACAGATACGAAGTAATGGTGTTCTCCGAAAGATTTCCCTTTCTCAAGTATTCTTCAAATGTGTTTTGCGTCTTCATAATAAGACACCTCCGTAAAATTATTCTGCGGTTTTCCGCAGGTATATTATAACGGAGATGGTGTGAAGTTCTCTTATTATGAGAAGTATGGCGAAAAATTACCTGCTGGTTGGGTCGTAACTAACTTTGAAAGCTTGTTGGAATATGAACAACCGACAAAATATATTGTAAGAAGTACAAATTATAAATCTTCTTACAAGACACCCGTTTTGACCGCTGGGAAATCTTTTATACTCGGTTATACAAATGAAGCAAACAATATCTTTAACGACTTGCCGGTAATTATTTTTGATGACTTTACAACAGAGAGTAAATTTGTAGATTTCCCATTTAAGGTTAAATCATCTGCAATAAAAATTTTGCATATAAATACAGATTTAATTTTACCAAAATATGCATTTTATCTGATGCAGACGACAGAAATTGACCACGAGAATCATCAAAGATATTGGATTTCCACATATAGTCAGAAAGAAATTGCTTTACCGCCACTAAAGGAACAGGAAAGAATATTATCCAAGTTAGAGCAATATTTTTCTTTATTAGATCAAATACAGTAATTAATGAAGCGAGCTTAATTAAGGCTCGCTTCAATGCGTTCAAGATAGTCAAACATATCTGTAATTGTTTTTGTTATCTTATTTTGTTCATTGAGTGGTGGAACTGGCAATAAAATATTTTTTACTATATCAGATGTTATTGCGGAAAAAGTACTACCAGTTGATTTATTTGTAAATTCTTTTTTGAAAGGCTTAAGCCAGTAAAATAAAAAAATACTATCTATATCATCAAGCGGTAATATGGAGGATAATCCTCTGCCAATACAGATATCTCTATTTGTGATATTCACCTCTCCGACAGGAGCTCGAACGCACAGTAAAACAGAATTTTTTGACGCAAGTTTGCTGATGTTCTTTGTGTATTGCATAGAGAAATTAATATATTGGTTAGAAAAATATATTTTTCCTTGATGAAATTCTGTAAAACTACTATCAGCGCAAATATCTTCTCCTTTTGGAGATGAACCCATCACTATTTCGGTAAAACTTGACAGTCGAGACCATGCCCAATTTTCAGGTATTTCAAATGGAATTTCACTATCAATACAAGTCACCTGATTGCCAATCTTCTCATAATAAGAGTTATCCTCACCTTTAAAGATGACGGATTCCTTCTTGTCCCGCTTGATTTTGCCCTGTTTGATAAGTTCTTCTTTTTCAGCCTTTATGCGTTCTAAAAGTACGGAAGCAGGCTCGTCATTCGGGTCTTGCGGTACAAGCTTGCCACGAATAGCAAGATCGAGGATTTTTGATTTTACATTAGCAGCTATCGCTCGTAAGTCTAATTTTTCTTGTTCAATTATATTTATGACTTTTATAGACTCTGCTATTTTATTACTAATCCGTTTTTGTTCTGATTTGCTCGGAATAGCAATTAAGAAATGACCTAATTTTGTTGCATTAATATTTGACTGATTTACGGCATCAGTTCTTACAGATGTACAATACTCTCTGGCATAGTTACTGTTCATAACCGCATTGAGATATTCATAATTTAACGATGAGCGAATTCGAATCAAGTATCCTGCATAAATAGCAGGAATGTCTCCACGGTAGACCGATGTTTTCCCCACTAACTCAATACTATTTGTTCTATTGAATAGAAGATCTCCTTTAATCAAATAATATTTTTTAATATCTTCTTCATCAGACGAGTATACTAAGTCACTATAATCTATTTCGCCATTTTGCAGATTTCCCATCCTTAATACAGCTATTTTCCCGTTAGTACTTGACTTTTTAGAGGTTCCATATGGCAAATCATAAGATACAGAGCATAACCTCGTCCACCCCCATCCATCCGGCACATCAAACGGTATTTCATCTTCAATACATTTCACCGTTCCATCTTGAAACTGCTCATAATGCAAATTATCCTCACCTTTGAAGATGATGGTATCGTTTTTAATATCCTTTGCTTTCAGTTTGCCCTCTTTTACCATCTGTTGCTTCTGAGCACGAATGCGCTCCAAGAGAACCGAAGCAGGCTCGTCATTTGGGTCTTGCGGGACAAGTTTACCACGGATAGCAAGGTCAAGGATTTTCTCTCTTAACGCTTTAGTATCAATCATAAGTCAATTCCTCCAAGCATCTCTTGAAGCTTTGAAACTGCTTCGCTGATGGAAGATGCTTTTTCTTGCATTTCGGAAAGGATTTCAGTAATAGAACGGTCGTCTTTTTCGGTTAGGTCAATCCACTTGAAATCAAGCTTTAATTGGTCACGAGAATAAACTTCGTCAGCCGTAAACTTACGCCATCTGCCGTTTGGATTATCTTCAGAATAGGTCTGCATCCTATCTACCATATGACCGGAACAATAGCAATTCACAAAGTCGTCGAGATGTTCTCTTGTCATTGGCTTAGTGGCCATGGTGTGCTTTATGCCTGTTCTATAATCATAAACCCAAATATCCTTTGTTTCTGAACCTTTTTCAAAGAAAAGGACATTCGTTTTAACGCCGCCTGCATAAAAAATACCGGTTGGAAGTCTAAGAATCGTATGTAAATTAAAATCTTTTAAGAGCTTTTCACGCACCTTTGCAGTAGCATTGCCGTCAGTCAGCACATTATCAGGCAAAACAACCGCCACTCTGCCTCCTGTTTTCACAATGGACATAATATGCTGCAAGAAATTGACCTGATTATCGGATGTTTTAATAAACTCCGGCCTGTTTGCCGCAACTTCAACACTTCCCTGTGGTCTTGTGCCAAAAGGAGGATTTGCAAGGATGACATCATACATTTTATCCGAAGTATCCAGCAACGAATCCTGACAAACAATAGGGCTTTTTTCGGTGCCGATATCGTGTAAATAAAGATTCATTGAAGCAAGCGTAACAACAAGCGGTGTGTTGTCCGCACCGAATAAAGTGTTATTTTTTAAAAAGTTCTGCTTGGCAATCTCTTTGCTCTGCGATTTCATGTGTTCATAAGCAGCAAGAAGAAATCCGCCTGTTCCGCAAGCCGGATCTGCAACAGTTTCTCCAATTTTAGGATTGATTACATCTACCATTGCTTTAATCAAAGCACGAGGAGTAAAGTATTGACCGGCACCGCTCTTTTTATCCTGCCCATTCTTTTCAAGGATGGATTCATAAATGGCCCCCTTAAAATCGCCCTCCATCATATACCAGTTTTCGCTTGCCACCATTTGGATAACTTTTGCGAGATGAACCGGACTGTCAATTTTGTTGGAAGCTTTAGTAAATATTGTGCCGATTAAACCTGTATCGTCTGCAAGCTCTTTGAGGATTTCTTCATATTTTTCAACCAAATCGGAACCATTCAGGTCAGCAAGGTCTTTCCATTTGCACCCTTCAGGCAAAGAACTGCCGAGACCGAGTTCCTCTTTTTCGTCATCCATTTTAAGAAAGAGAATATAGGTAAGCTGAGTGATATAATCAGTAAATCCTACGCCCGCTGCTGCAAGCACATTCGCAATATCCCACACCTTTTTAAGTAAGGTTGCTTCGCTTTTTGTTTGTGTATTTGCCATAATATTAAGCCGCCTTTAAAATGAATTTTGATAGTTCGATCATCTCGCTCGTCAACACCGAGGCACCGAAACTTGTAATCGCTTTTCGCCAGAGATCTGTATCAACGGCGTTGAGTTCCACTGCATCAATATAACCGTCGTTTATGATGTAATCTGCAATCTGCCTCATAATTTCCTGTTGATCGGGAGTAAGGCTGCGCTGGTTTTGTCCGCAGTAGAGAGTAAATCTTTGTGAATAACCTTTGAGCAAGCTCCTGAGATTACTGCTTTTCCTGTAAGCAAAGCGAACAAGCTGAATCAGATGGGTAAGCGCATTCATATTCTGCTTCTTATCCAATTCTTCCACATTCCCGTTCATATCCAGCAATTTATAATTGCTCCATATAGTATACGGTTTAAACAAGCGATTTTCTGAAAGCAGCTTGTCCTGCAATTCTACAAGCATGGAATGTGTAATAACGGTATCTTCTGAATTGTATATGATGCGTAAAGCTTCGATTTTATCAGCATTTTCGCTCAAATATTTTTCGAAAGATTCTATGAAAGTTCTTGCTGTTTCTTTTGAAAATCCTTGATATATGATTTTATCTTTATCCGGTGCAACTGCAAAATATCCCCTGTGCATTTCAAGAAGCTTTTTTCTTGCCTCAACATTTGCAATCAGGCAATGAATCAAACTTTTCCTTTCTGCATTGGGTGCAGAAATGCTAATGTATTCGGGGAGACTTCCGCTTGACAGCGCTTTGTTTATAGCGTTCGCCAATGTCTTCGGCGCAAAGCCAAAATCCGAAATAAAGATGTTTAAATGCCTGCCGAACAAAGGATTATCCTCATATCGATTGTTAATTGTTGCACAGTAATCTCTTAGCAATGCAAGATTGTCATCATTTACTTCTCCGTGTGCAAGATGCTCGAGCAACTGATCAAGCTTAAGAGTTTTATTCCCACCGGTGCCATTTGCCGTACCTGTAGGTTTTGGTATAGATTTGTCGTGTTCAGTGACTCCGACGGCATCTACGATATAAAAACACTCCTTCGTTGTAGCGTTAGGTGTAACTTCTTTTAATTTTTCATCATTGATAACACGGCAGCCTCTGCCTTTCATCTGTGTATACAGCACCTCTGATTGTACATCATTCATAAAGAACACAACTTCCAAAGGCTTTACATCAGTTCCGGTTGCTACAAGAGTAACTGTTACCGCAATGCGAAAATCCTTTTCGGTTCTTAAATCACGAATAAGGGCGTTCGAGTCACCGGCAGAATAGGTGATTTTCTGCACAAATTTTTCGGGCACTTTGCCGTCTTCAAATTTTTCCTTAAACACTTCCTTAACCACATTTACGATTTGTGTTGCATGGTTATCATCTTTTGCAAAAATGAGTGTTTTGGGAATATATTTCCAGTTTTCTTCTCTGTCAGGGTATAGATCGGTATATATAGAGTTCATATATGCGGCGACAACTTCTTTAATTTGACTTGGATTGATAACAGAACGGTTTAACTGTTTTGTGTTGTAATCCACTCTTTCTTCAGCCACATAAGACGGCAGTTCAACACCATCTTTCGATATATCTTTAACAATATCCCCTGCATGAATAGTACCGCCGTGTTCCGTAACGTTAGTTTTTATTCTGTAAACCCTTGCAGGAACATTGACGCCGTCAACAACAGAGTCGTCATAAGTGTATTCTTCGATTCTATTTTTGTTAAAGAAGGCTTCTGCTTCAGGTGTCGGTGTAGCGGTTAACCCCAAAATTCTCGCATCTTTAAAGTAGTTAAGTACAGACTGCCACTTACCGTAAATTGAACGATGGCACTCATCAATAATAATAAATTGAAAATGATCGGGCGGTAGCTTTAAATCATTGCCTAATTCAATTTCAGGTTCCTTTTTATCATCATCGGAAAAACTGAACAGGTTTTCATCTTCTTTATCTTCGTTTTCTTCCGAAATAGATTGCCCTGTCAACACTGCAAAGAGTTTTTGAATGGTAGAAATAACAATATCCCCATTAACATCATCAACTTTTTTCAAACGATTGATTTGGTATAATGAACTCATAGGCCGCTGTTTTTCAGTACGGTCAAAGAGACTAAATTCTGTTTCCGTCTGCCTTGCAAGGTTATTTCTGTCAACAAGAAACAACACACGCTTTATAGGGGTGTAATTTAGCAAGCGGTAAGCTGCAAGACTAGCCAAATATGTTTTGCCGGAACCAGTTGCAAGAACAGCAAGTGCTTTTTTCTGGCCGGATTTAAGCGTCTTTTCAAGTGCAACCGCTGCGTCATACTGGCAATCACGCAATCCCTTTTTTTCAATTCTTGGCAACGCACCATATTCAGACTTTTTACCGATGATTTGCAACATTTTTTTAGGAGAATGCATTTCGGTTAACTCAACATAATCTCCATCAGGATCAGCAAGCATATTTTTAAAATATATTTTGTTTCCATTCGCAAGATAAACCAGAGGAATCTGTCCATCAAACCATAAAGGATACCAGTTTTGTGGATTTTTAGAATAAGCTTCTGCCTGTGCTGCAACAATATCGCCCAGACTGTTTTCTTCTTTTTTTGCTTCAACAACAGCAATGGCCCTATCATCTACAAAAAGCAAATAGTCGCTTTCTTTGTTTCCCTGCATTAAAGCTTCTTTAACGGCCAATGCGTTAGATGGAACATACTCATCACGAGAAACAATATCCCATCCAGCGTTTCTTAATTGCTTGTCTATTTTAACTCTTGCCTTTTCCTCGGGTGTCATAAATTGACCTCCAATATAATTTCGTTTCCGATAACAAAAAATTATCGGAAGTTAGGTGGTAAAAAAATTATTTTGTAAATTCAAGAATATCATCCACGCCGCAATTCAAAGCAACGCAAAGGCGTTCAATGCTTTCCAAGGAAATATACTGATCCCGTTTCAAACGGGTAATAATATTTGCACTGACTCCGGCTTTTTGTGCAAGCTGGGCGTTTGTAATTTTCCGATCAATCAACAAGTGAAAAAGCTTATCATATTTAACAGCCACCAACTTCACCTCCGACAAATAATCCAAAAATATCATATCACAAAATCGTGAATATTTCAACAAGAATTGCTGATTTTTTACGCTCGTAAATGCCCGCCTATGTTGGCGGGCAAATTTTTTTGCCTTTTTTCTGAAAAACAGGTTGCGTTTTGACCTCTCAATTCCAAATAAGTGAAGGGGTAAAAATTTTTTTGCGATTCAGGGTGTGCATTTAGCTGTTCTCAGTGGGAATAAGTGAAGGGGCTTTTTGTCGGATAAAAATTTTTATAAACACCCGATAATTTGGTACTTCCCAGTAGGAACAAGTGAAGAGATAAATTTTTCTCGAAAATTTTGATAAGAATCCCGAAAATGGGTGTGCATTTCGGCACCCTTTGTCCAAATGAGTGAAGAGGTTTTTTCATTCAGAAATATTTTCCCGTTTAGGGGGTGCATTTGACCTCTGCCAGTGGGAATAAGTGAAAGACCTTTTCATTGTACCTTGAAAACTGAATAACGATCCGAATGGGATATGACTTTGCGACGCCGCCTGACGGGGGCAGGAACGGCATTCGGAAAAAACGACAGAACGATTAAATTTCAAGAAACGCACAAAGGAGGTGAAAATCATGGTCATAAAAATCACGCCAAAGCAGTTAAAGCGGATCAACGCTCTTGTCAGAAAGCTCTGCTGCAACTATGTGGACGGCAGCTGCCTTCTGCTGGACGACGGCGAGGAACACGCTTGCGTGCAGTGCATCAGCCGGTACGGGATCTACTGCAACTATTTCAAAAATGCAGTCCTTCCCGCAGACAGGGAGCTGTTTGCCGAGATCATGCAGCCAAGCCGTCAAAAGAGATGCCAAATCTGCAAGTCATTCTTTGTACCAAGGGCAAAGAACCAGCGCTACTGCCCGGGCTGCGCCACCGCCCAAAAGCGGAAGAAAGCCGCCGAGCGCCAGCGCAGGAAACGGTCAGCAAGTTCTCCAGCAGGTTTCAGGACGGAGTCCTGACGAGTGATACTGTTTTGCGACGGCAGGAGTACAAACAGTCTGCTCGCTCCGATAGGGCGGAGATTTAAGAAAGGGATGTTCTGCTGCTTGAAACGGATGAAAACAGAGTGTCTATGTCACGCTTTTTGAAGCCGCAAAGCCGCAGAAATCAAGGCTTTTCTCAAGTGGAAATGCCATAAGGAATACCGTAATACCCGAACATACAAAATCACGATTTAAAACCGTGACAGAAAGAAGGTGAGTTTCTGAACCCGTATTTCAAATTATCCGAAGCAGAAAGCTATGTCTTTTACAAAGTCCCCAAGGCTTTGTTCACAGAGGAAAAATACAATCCGGTTTCCACCGACGCTAAAATGCTCTATGGCCTGCTGCTCGACCGGATGCACCTTTCCGCCAAAAACGGTTGGACGGACAAGCGTGGACGCATATACCAGTTCTTTACCGTCAAAGAGGCGCAGGAAAAACTGCGCTTCGGGCACGAAAAGATATGCAGACTGTTCTCGGAATTAGAGCAGGCAGACCTGATTGTCCGCAAGCGGCAGGGACAGGGAAAGCCGAGCATCATCTACTTGAAAAAGTTCTGACTTCCGGTTTTCGGACTTCTAAAGTTCCGAAAATCAGAAACTATTAAGACAAATAGAGTAAGAATACTTACTACCCGAAAAAGAAGAAAAGCAATGGAGGTTTCACAATATATGAAAGAAAAAGAAACGATTGAATATCTGGATTTAAAACATTTGCTTCCCTTTCGGAATCACCCGTTCAAGCTGCGGGACGGAGAAGAAAAGGAACAGCTTTTAAAGAGCATAAAGGCACAAGGTACAATCGAGCCACTGATCGTCCGTCCTCTTTCGGAAAGTGAATACGAGGTCATATCAGGACACAGACGAATGGAGATTTGCAGGGAGCTTGGAATAGAAAAACTGCCTGTTATCGTCCGAAATCTGACCGACGAGCAGGCAGTATCAACGATGGTGGACGCAAACCTGCACAGGGAAAACATATTGCCCAGCGAGCGTGCATTCGCCTACAAAATGAAATGGGAAGCGGCAAAAAAATCAGAAAAGACTTTGTCGCAACCTGCGACAAGGATGAGAAATGACGATGTAATCGCTCAAGGTTTCGGCATTAGTAAAGACACCTTGCACCGATATATCCGTTTAACTTACTTAATTCCTGAACTGCTTGAGATGGTGGATGAGGGCAGAATCGCCCTCACGCCTGCGGT
>NZ_WWVY01000018.1:0-24741 GCF_009876955.1 Bittarella massiliensis (ex Durand et al. 2017)
GGTCTCCTTGATCTTGCGCAGGCTGTGCACCTGCTCCACCGCGTAGGGGTCGGCCAGCCCCACCTCTTGCAGGGCGATCTGCATCAGCTCGTCCCAGATGCGGCCCTCCCAGTCCTCGCTGGTGCGGTACATGTCAAAGGCCACGTCGCAGGCGCGGTCCACCTCCCCCGCCACCACGTAGTGGCGCAGGGCTTGCAGGGCCTTGGGGCCGGGGATGCCGGCGCGCGTCAGGGTGTGGGCGAGCATATCGTAGGCTTTTACAGGCATAGGGGTTCCCTCCGTTTCAAAATCGGTGCGGTGGGCGCAAAAAAAGGCGCCTCTGGCGCCGGTCAATCCCTCTTTGCACCGCGCGGCGGCGCCCGTAAAATTGCCCGGCAGGGGGCCAGATGGGCAGCGCGCAGTCGCACTGTGTCAACGGTATGGTAACACGCCTTTTTCCCCAGCACAACCGCTCCTCCCCATTTTCAGCGCTTTGGCCGGGGTGGGAGCAGGGGATTTGTGCAATTTGCGCAAACGTTTTGACAAGGGGAAGCGCCCCTAGAAGTGGGGCGAGTAGCCCCGCAGCAGCGCCTCGGTCTGGGGGTTTTGGGGGTCGAGGTGGCGGACCAGGGCCCAAAATCGCTCCCCGTGGTCGGGGTAGAGAAAGTGGGCGTACTCGTGCACCAGCACCCCACAGAGGCATTGGCGGGGCAGGTGGAGGAGGAATTTGTTGAGGGTGATCTGCCCCTTTTGGGTGTGGCAGGTGCCCCAGCGGGCGGTCATCCGCCGCCCCCGCACCTCGGCCCGGGGCACCCCCAGGGGGGCAAAGAGGGGGGCCACCTGGTCGTTGGCGTCGGCAAAGACCCGGGCGCTGCAACAGTCCACAAAGCGGGCGAAGGCGGCCTTGCGGCTCTCCTCCCGCTCGGGATCCTCCACCTTTAAAAAGAGGATGCCCTCCCAGGCGAGGCCGGGCCCGTCGGGCTCGCTCGCCACCGGGGGCAGGGCCTGGCAGATGCGCAGGGTGTAGGGCTTGCCCAGCAATTCCACCCGCTCGCCGGTCTGCACGTGCCGGGGCTGCTGGGCCTGAACGGCGCGGCGGGCCATCCGCTCCTGGGCGCGGGCGATCCAGCGGGACTTCTGGCGCAAAAACGCCTCCACCGCCGACAGGGGGCAGCCCGCCGGGTAGGAGACCAGCACCTGCCCCTCCCGGTCGATGCGCACGTTGATATTTTTGACCCGCTTGCGCTCACAGCGGTAGCGGAGGATCCCGCTCTCGGTCTCCAGGCTGCGCTCCATCGGCGGCTCCCCCCTTTCCCATTTGGCGGCCTCTGCGGGCCGCGGCAAAAACAGACTGGGTCTATTGTATAGCAAAAGCCGGTTTGACACAATATGGAATCAGAGAAACCGGCGGGAAAGGGGCGGTACAGGTGAACAAGCAGCGGCAGCGGGGGAGGGGCGAGCCCTGGGCGATCGGCGCGGCCTACGGCTTTTACTACATGGCCTACACCGCCTCCTTCTCCTTTATGGCGGTCTTTTTGAAGAGCCGCTCCATCACCGACGCCCAGGTGGGCGTCATCTACTCGCTGATGGCGGCGGTCAGCCTGGTGGCGCAGCCCCTCTTGGGCTACCTGGCCGACAGCAAGGTCCCCATCAAGTGGATCGTCCTCGCCCTCATGGGCGGGGCCATCCCGGTGGGGTTCCTGGTGCCCCTGGCCACCTCGTCGTTCCCCCTGGCGGCCGCGGCGGTGCTGGCGCTGGCCTTTTTCGACCAGTCCCTGGTGACCCTGCTGGACTCCTGGACCACCCAGGCGGCCGAGAAGAACGCCCGCATCGTCTACAGCGTGGCCCGGGGGATCGGGGCCTTTACCTGCGCGGTGGCCGGCTTTTTGGTGGGCAGGGCCATCTCCGCCTGGGGGGAGGGGACCATCTTCTGGCTGCACGCGGCCTTTATGGCCCCGGCCCTGGTGGCGGCCTGTCTCTTTGCCTCGGTGCCCTGCAAAAACCGCGCCGGCCAGCGGCAGGGGGAGGGACACTACACCTTTTGGCAGGCGGGCAAGGCGCTCCTCAAAAATCGGGCCTTCGCCCTGCTGCTGGGGGGGCTGCTCCTGCTCAACATCGGCAACCGGGCGGTGGTCACCTACCTGCCCATGCTCATCGGCCAGTTCGGGGGGACGGCCGGCGACCAGGGGATGGCCGTCACCATGATGTCGGTGGGGGTCTTCCCCTTCATGCTCCTCTACCCCAAGCTGGAAAAGCGGTTTTCCAATAAGAAGGTGCTCTTCTTCGCCTGCGTGCTGGTGGTGGGGCGCAGCCTCTCCTTCGCCCTGGCAGGCTCCCTGCAGGTGGCCATCTACATGCAGCTGTTGGAGGCGGCGGCCCTGGGGCTCTACAACCCCGCCCTCATCCGCTACACCGCCTCGGTCACCCCCCAGCGGCTGCGCTCCTCGGCCATCGCCCTCTCGGCGGCGGTGCAGGTGGCTGTCTGCGGCATTGTGGGCAACGCCCTGGCCAGCCTCTTTCTGGCTTATGCCAGTCTGCGGATCATGTTTGTCGTCTACACTGCCCTGGCGGCGGCGGGGCTCTGCCTGGTGGGCTTCAGCCTACGCCAGAAGCCGGTGTCCGACCCCGGCGAGCGCCCCGCGGGGGCTTGAAAAGGGAGGCCACAGGCGCTACAATGACCAGTGAAGGCCCGCCCCGGGCCGGGAAAGGAGCCCGCCCCAAGATGGAGAGAGAAAAAATCCAGCGGATCAACGAGTTGGCCCACCTGGCCAAAGAGCGCCCCCTCACCGAGGAGGAGAGCGCCGAGCGCCAGGCCCTGCGCCAGGAGTACCTGGCCTACTGCCGCGAAAATCTGCGCAGCCAGCTCGACCGGGTCGTCCTGGTGGACGCCCAGGGAAACCAGACCCCTCTGAAAAAGAAGGGCGAGTAAAGCCGCAACACCCGAGAGGGAGCGCTGTCACAAGACAGCGCCCCCTCTTTTTGTCCTCTGCGGCCTAATGGCCCATCTCCCCGCGCACCAGCTGGGCGAAGCGCCGGGCCACCGGATCCTGCGCCCGCTCCCGCCGGCAGAGCAGGGCCATCTCGCAGCCGGCCCCCGGCAGTTCCCGGCTCACCAGGCGGTACCCCTCCAACTGGCTGGGGTGCAGGGGGATCCCCACCAGGTACCCCACCTGTCCGGCGGCCAGCCGCAGCCGCACCTCCCGGTCTTCCACCTCGATGCGGCGGGCAGCTGTCAGGCAGCGGCGGTAGTCGGCGGGGAAGTACCCCTCCAACTGACCCAGGCCGCCGTAGAGGATACAGGGGTACCCCAGCAGCCGTTCGGGGTCCAGCGGCCCCTCCGCCAGGGGGTGCTCCCGGGCTGCGGTCAGGGCAAAGGGCTGTCTTCCCAAAGGGGTGTGGGCAATCTGCCGCCGCTCCAGCAGGGCGGCCTGTTCCCCGATGTCGTCCCCCGGGGGGCAGAGGACCACCGCCATGTCCACGGCGCCCCGGCCCAGCTGCTCCACCGCCTCGCTCCACCCGCCCCGCCTCAGTTGCAGCAGGAGGGGGCGCCGATCCCGGTACTCCTCGCACAGCCGGGCAAAGGCCCGCTCGACGCGCAGGCTGGCCGGGGCCATCACCGACAGCCGGCAGGGCTCCTCCCCCTCGGCCAGGGCGGCGATGGCCGCCGCCTCCTCCAAGATCACCTGCCCCCGGCGCAGCAGCTCCTCCCCCCGGGCGGTCACGGCGATGCCCCGGTTGCTGCGGACAAAGACGGCAAATCCCACCTCCTCTTCCAGGGCGCGGATCTGCTGGCTGACGTGGGGCTGCGAGAGATAGAGCTCCCGCGCTGCCTTGGAGATGGAGCGGTTTTTGGCCACCGCCGCCGCAATGGCGAGCTGTTGTGTATTCATGAGACCCCTCCTCTGCCGGTCCGCCCCCAATGGGGGGATAAAACATCCGTATGCCCCGCCCGGCCGCGGCGGTGCTATACTCTTTCTACACCCATCCTACCACACTTTTCCCCCCGAGGGAAAGGACCAGACAGAAAGGAAGAAGAGAGATGGATCTGGCACAGCAAAAGCAGCGGGCCCTGGACGCCCTTGACCTCCGCGCCCCCCAACTGGCCGCCCTGGGCGACGCCATCTGGGACCGGCCCGAAACTTCGTTTGAAGAGCACTTTGCCGCCCGCACCCTGGCCGCGGCGCTGGAGAAGGCCGGTTTTGCCCTCACCTGGGGGCTGGGGGGGCTGGAGACCGCCTTCTCCGCCGCCTTTGGGACGGGCGGGCCGACCATCGGCATCCTGGGCGAGTACGACGCCCTCTCGGGGATGAGCCAGCGCGCCGGGGCCCTTGCCCCCGACCCCCTCGTCCCCGGCGGTCCCGGCCACGGCTGCGGGCACAACCTGCTGGGGGTCGGCTCCCTCGGGGCGGCCCTGGCGGTGAAGGAGTACCTCGCCGCCACCGGCGCGCCCGGAAAGGTCGTCTACTTCGGCTGCCCGGGGGAGGAGGCGGGGGCGGGCAAGGCCTTCATGGCGCGGGACGGTGCCTTTGACGGGCTGGACTGCGCCCTCTGCTGGCATCCGGGCGAGCTCAACGCCGCCACCTCCGCCCGCTGTCTGGCCAACTGCGAGGTGCTCTACCGCTTCACCGGCCGCAGTTCCCACGCCGCCAGCGCCCCCCACCTGGGGCGCAGCGCTCTCGACGCCGTCACCCTCCTCAACACCGGCGTTCAGTTTTTGCGCGAGCACATCATTCCCGAGGCCCGCGTCCACTACGCCGTCACCGACACCGGCGGCTATTCTCCCAACGTGGTGCAGGCCTATGCCGAGGCGCTCTACCTCATCCGCGCCCCCCAGCGCAGCCAGGTGGAGGAGATCCGTGCCCGGGTGGACGACGTGGCCCGGGGCGCGGCCCTGATGACCGGCACCCAGGTGGAATGCCGGTTCGTCAAGGCCTGCAGCGAGCTGCTCCCCAACCACACCCTGGCCGGGGTGATGGGGGAGAACCTGGCGGCCGTCCCCCTGCCCCTGTACAGCGAGGAGGAGCTGGCCTTTGCCCGGGCCTACTGCGACACCCTGCCCGCGGGCGGCGGCACCCTGGCGGCCATGGCCGGGCAGCTGGGCCCCGCGGGGAAGGCCCTGGCCGAGGCCCACCGGGCGGAGCCCATCCACAACTTTGTGGTCCCGGCGGTGGGGGGCGAGGCGTTTCTCTCCTCCTCCACCGACGTGGGGGATGTGAGCTGGCTCTGCCCCACCGCCCAGATCATGGTCGCCACCATGGCCGCCGGTACGCCGGGGCACTCCTGGCAGCGCACCGCCCAGGGGAAGAGCAGCATCGCCCACAAGGGCACCCTCTACGCCGCCAAGGTGATGGCCGCCTCGGCCATCGACCTGTTGCAGCGCCCCGACCTCCTGCGCGCCGCGGGGGAGGAGCACCGCGCCCAGTTGGCGGGCCGGCAGTACCTCCCCATCCCGCCGGAGGCGCGGCCGATCGCCGTCCGGGGCGCCCAGTCCGAGAGCTGATCCCCCGGCGCCAGTCCCTTTTTCTGGCGGATAAATGAAGAAAAAATGACAAGAGTTTACAAACTATTACAATCTGCGAAACGCACTTGTGGGGCCGAGCGGGGGAATGCTACAATGGGGCCCTGAGAAGCGGATGAAGTCCGCAATGGAGACGGGAGGCGGCGCAGAAGGATGAACGGCAAATCGGTGAAAAAAAGACAAAATCGGGGGGCCAAACGGGTGGTTGGCCTGGGTGTCATCTCCCTTCTCCTCGCCGCCCTCGTCCTCTCCTTGAACTCTTTGGCCTTCGCCCTCTCTCCCCGGCCATCCTCCGACGAGCAGTTGGCCCAGGGCCCCTTTGCTGTCCGGGAGGAGACCCGGCAGGTGGGAAAGATCCGCTCCAAAATCGATTATCAGGAGAACACCGCCTACAGCGTCCACTACCCCCACCTGGGCAATGAGGCCGCCGACAACGCCATCGCTGAGACGGTCGGCTCCTTCATCGACACCTTTTTGAGCGACCTCGCCGACTACCGCGCCCCATCTCCCCAGGAGCGGGCCGTCCTCACGGTGGACTACGAGAGCTACCGGGCCGGGCCGGTGGTCTCGGTGGTCTTTCACATAGAGATGAGCGATCCCAATATGGCCCACCCCTCCACCGGGGTGGAGACCCTGGTCTTTGACAGCCGCGACGGCCGCCGGCTAGGGGAGGGAGACTTTTTTCAGGGGGACTACCGCCCGGCCCTGGAGCAGTTGGTGGGCGACTTTTTGCGCGCGAGCGAGGACTACCGCGAGGGGGCGGAGGACCCGGCCTTTCTGGCGGAGGGCTTTGCCCAGGAGGGGGTCTTCAGCCGCTTTGCACTCACCGCCCAGGGGGTCCGCTTCTACTTCCCCCGCTACCTCCTCCTCCCCGGCGCCTACGGCGTTCCGGTGGTCGACCTGTCCTACGACCAGCTCAAGCCCTACCTCGCCTGGGACCAGGACGAGCTCACCGAAAAGGAGAGCGCCAAGTTCCTCGCCGGGAGCCTTTCCCCCATGGGCACCTCCGCCCTGGTAGAGCGGGTGAAGACCGGCCGCTACGTGGACCCCAACAAGCCGATGATCGCCCTCACCTTTGACGACGGCCCCCGCCCCGACGTGACCGGCCGCATCCTCGACCGGCTGGGGGAGGTGGGCGGCCGCGCCACCTTCTTTGTGCTGGGCAACCGGGTCGGCAGCTACCCCGACATCCTGGCCCGCGAGTACGCCGAGGGGCACATGGTGGCCAGCCACACCTACAGCCACAAGTCCCTGCCCAAGTGCGACGAGGGGGAGTTTGCCCAGCAGGTGCAGGGGGCCGACGAGGCCATCGGCGCGATCTTGCCTGGCCAGCCAAAGGCCCTGCGCCCGCCCTACGGCGCCTACGACGACACCACCCGCGAGAAGGTGCCCCACCCCCTCATCATGTGGTCGGTGGACACCCTGGACTGGAAGAGCCGCAACGCCGACGCGGTGATCCGGGCGGTGCGCCAGAACGTCCGCGACGGGGACATCGTCCTCATGCACGACATCCACCCCACCACCGCCGACGCCTGCGATACCCTGATCGCCGAGCTGGCCAAGGACTACCAGCTGGTCACGGTGGAGGAGCTCTACCAGGCGAAGGGCATCCCCCTGGAGGCAGGGAAGGTCTACTTCAGCGCCCGCACCGTCCGCTGACGGATTTTGCGCAAACCCCTTTCGGCCCCGCCGCGCAGCGGGTCGAAAGGGGTTGTTTTTTGCCGCCTTTTGTACTACTCTAAAAAGAGTCTTTATCTCTGCCGTTGCCCTCCTTGGCCCAGCGGAGCGCCGGGGGGAACGGGACAATCTGCATTCGGGAAGGAGCCCCCATGAACCCCAACGACATCCTCAGAAAGTACTACGGCTACCCCTCCTTTCGCCCTGGGCAGGGGGAGGTGGTCTCCGCCATCTTAGAGGGGCGGGACGCCCTGGCCATCATGCCCACCGGGGCGGGAAAATCCATCTGCTACCAGGTCCCCGCCCTGGCCATGGACGGCGTGGCCCTGGTCATCTCCCCCCTCATCTCCCTGATGAAGGACCAGGTGGGGGCCCTTTTACAGATGGGGGTGCGGGCGGCCTACCTCAACAGCTCCCTCACCTTTCCCCAGTACCGCAAGGCCCTGCAAAACTGCAAGGACGGGGTCTACAAAATCATCTATGTGGCCCCTGAGCGGCTGGGGACCGAGGGGTTCCTCTCCTTTGCGCAGCAGGCCAACATCTCCCTGGTGGCGGTGGACGAGGCGCACTGTGTCTCCCAGTGGGGGCACGACTTTCGCCCCAGCTACCTGCAGATCCCCGCCTTTCTCGAGGCCCTGCCCCGCCGCCCAGTGCTGGCGGCCTTCACCGCCACCGCCACCGCCGCCGTCCGGGGGGACGTGCTGAAGATTTTGGGGCTGCAAGACCCCCTCTGCATCACCACCGGCTTTGACCGGCAAAACCTCTACTTTGGGGTGGAGACCCCCAAGTCCAAGATGGACTATGTCCGCCAATATGTCCGCCAGAACGGGGAGAAGAGCGGCATCGTCTACTGCTCCACCCGCAAGGCGGTGGAACAGGTCTGCCAGTCCCTGGTGGCCGCCGGGGTGGACGCCACCCGCTACCACGCCGGCCTCTCCGACGAGGAGCGCCGCCAGAACCAGGAGGATTTCCTCTACGACCGCAGCCGGGTAATGGTGGCCACCAACGCCTTTGGTATGGGGATCGACAAGTCAAACGTCTCCTACGTGCTGCACTACAACATGCCCAAGAACATGGAGAGCTACTACCAGGAGGCGGGCCGCGCCGGGCGGGACGGCAGCCCGGCCGAGTGCATCCTCCTATACAGCGGGCAGGACGTGCGCACCGCCCTCTTCTTTATCGACCAGAGCTTTGAAAACCCCGACACCGACCTCACTCCCCAGCAGGTCGAGCAACTGCGGGCGAAGGAGTACGACAAGCTCCGCCAGATGCAGGGCTACTGCACCGCCACCGGCTGTCTGCGCCAGTACATCCTGCGCTACTTTGGGGAGCACGCCCCCGACCGCTGCGGCAACTGCTCCTCCTGTTTGGGAGATTACACCGAGGAGGACATCAGCGAGGCAGCCTCCCTCATTTTGCAGGCGGTGCGCAGCGTCCGCGGCCGCTTTGGGGCCGGGGTCATCGGCGAACTGCTGAAGGGGAGCGAGACCGCCCGCATCCAGCGCTTTTCCCTGGCTGAAAACCCCCTCTTCGGCAGCCTCTCCCACCTCTCGGGGGTCAAGATCAAGGGCTATATCTCCGCCCTCTGCGAGCAGGATATCCTTCAGACCACCGAGGGGCAGTACCCCCTGCTGCGGTTGGGGGAGGGGGCCAGAGCGGTGTTGGAAGAGGGGGAGCCGGTCATCATCCGCCAAAAGCGGGTGGAGCGTCGGGCGGCGGCCGACGACTTCTACGACCCCGCCCTCTTTCAAAAGCTGCGTGCCTTGCGGGCCCAGATTGCCCGGCGGCAGAGCGTGCCCGCCTACGTGGTCTTTACCGACGCCACCCTCAAGCAGATCAGCGCCCTTCAGCCCACCACCCCCGCCCAGCTGTTGGAGGTGCCCGGCGTGGGCGAATCCAAGCTGGGGCGGTACGGCGAGCTCTTTCTGGAGGCCATTGCCGCCTTCCGAGAAGAGGGAGAGTAACTGTATTATTTAAAGTAAAAATACCAAAAGTATAAAACGGTTGTTGACAGCTACTCTGTCCGACGGCGAAAGGGGGGAGGACACTAGGTGCAAGAGCGTGGGCGTCTTCCTCTTTTCCTCTTCTGGCCTTTCTCCTCCCTCTGCCCTGCGCCCTGTTGATGGGGCGCACTGGTTGCGCCGGGCTGGACTTCCTGCTCTATGGGGCGGCCGCTGCCGCCCCCAGCGTCGCCGCTTTGCTGACTGCCGCCCTCGGTGGAGGGCGAGCAGAGGTGCGTGCCTTTTTGGCCCGCAGTTTTACCCCTCGGCTGTCAGGGGGATGCCTTGCCTTGGCCGTTGTCCTGCCCTTGCTGCAATTCCTGCTGCCCTGGCTGCTGTCGTGCGCTGTGGCCGGCGCCTCGCTGACCCCTGCCCGCCTTTCAGGGAGCGAGGTGGTGGTCATCCTCTGGGCCCTGGTGGCGGAAGAGGGAGGGGGGCGCGGCCTGTTGCAGGGCGCGTTGACCCAGCGGCTCCCCGCCCGTTGGGTGCCGCCGGCGGTGGGTGCGATCTGGGCGCTTTGGCATTACCACTTCTACCTCGCCGGGCGGATGGAGACCCCGTTTCTCCTGCTGGCTGCCAGCTGTATCCTGGACAGCTATCTCTATGACTGGCTGTGGCGGCGAGGAGGGGGAAACCTGCTGCCGGCCATGCTCTACCACTGCACGGGAAACGGGTTCATCCATCTGTTTGCTCCTGTTTCTGCATCCGGCAGCAGTGTTTTTGCCGCCCTCCTCCCCTTGGCCATTGCCCTGGCAGAAGGGGCGACCCTGGCCGTTCTTGACCGCTGACGGCCCCCGGATGAGGCGCCCCCCTTTGCGAAATAGAGAAGCCCGCCGGTGAGAGCGCTCCGCGCGGAAGAGGGAAGTGGTCGTGTCGCCTTGGCGGAAATATCTGTCTTCCGTTTTCCCGCCTCTTGGATGGTAGAGGAGACGGCCCTTCTTGAGCGATGTGGGGAACGCCTTTGGCGTCGGCCGACCTGCGCCGGAAAATCGACCTGCGCCGGAAAATCGAACGGCCCGATCTCTCGATGGGCGGATGCGCGGCTGGCTGTGGGAGGAGGGGCTTTCCCGGCCAATTTTAAAAAAGAGCCCTACATCTGTAGGGCTCTTTTTTGCAAGTTGATTTTTTGGGCTGTGTTTACCAGCGGAAGAACTCCTCGATGGCCTCGGTCTCGTCGCCCAGGCAGACCAGGTGGTGGTTGCCGATGGGCTCCCGGGTGAAGTAGTCTACCCCGCCGGGCAGCCGCACCCGGATCTGGGTCCGGCAGAGGGTCGGGTCCTGCAGGTTCTCCACAATGGTGCCGGCGGCGGCAAAGTGGCGGCTGAAGTCCCCCGCGCACTTGAAGACGGTGCAGGGCCCGGGGGCGATCTGCCCGTCCAGGGCCACTCCCAGCCCCGACTCGAAGTGGGTGGTGAAGGTGTAGCTTTGGGGCATCTGCATGGGCAGGGTGCAGTGGGCCAGCACGATCTCGCTCTCCTCCGCATCCAGGCGGGAGGGGTTGCACATGAAGACCGGTTTGCCGGTGAGCTGCCCCATCACCGCCATGGAGATCAGCGAGGTCATATCCCCCTCGCAGCCGGCGTAGATCCCCTCGGCGTTGAGGATGGCCAGGGCCAGGCAGCTGGTGCCCTTGACGGTGGGCAACAGGTCAAAGCAGCGCACCGTCACCCCCAGCAGGCCGTATTTCTCGCACAGCCGCTTGAGGGCGCCGTAGATCCAGAGGGACTTCTCGGTGTCTTCGGGGCTGTACTTCTTGGCCAGGGCTTCCTCGGTGAAGGCGTTGGGGGTGTACTCGTGCCGGTCGATCTCCCGCATGAACTCCTCCATCGAGATGTCCACCAGCTCCAATCCCGACACCTGCTTGACCGACTGGGGGTTGACCCCGCTGGCGATCAGCCAGTCGCTGGGGGCGCCCACCGACCCCAGCTTGGCCCCCCGCAGGGAGCGCCGGGCCCCGAACACCCGGGCCAGCAGCAGGATGCGGGCGGCCACCTTTTCGCAGCTGCCGTGCAGGATCTCGCCGCTGCGGCCGTGGCGCTGCAGGTAGGAGAGGATCTCCAGCGAGGCCGCCAGGGAGTTGTTCCCCCCGGTGGTCAGCAGGAAGATCGGCCCCTCCAACTTGGGCAGTTGCTGGAGGAAGAACCCCTCGCTGCCGCCCCCGCCGATAAAGACCAGGGGCAGGTCGCAGCCGGCCAGCTCCTCCGGCTGGCAGTGGACGAGGGGTTGGCCCAGGGCCTTTTCCAGTTGGCTGAAAAAGGGGTCGCTGTCCCGGCCGGGGCGGTCAGCGTTCAGGTTGGCGGTCTGCAGGTCATACACGCCGATTTTCATTGCGCACCTCCAAATAATCGTGTTTGCTCACTCATACACTTTTATATTACCCGCTCCCCCACCCCCAGCACAAGGGGTGGAGTACACAGGGTTTACCCCGCCTTTTTGGGCAAATCTTCCCCGGCGGCCCCCCGCAGGGAGCGGCCCATCTTGGCAAAGCCCACCAAGTCGGCGCAGAGCCAGCCGATGGGGATCGACCACCAGATGCCCGCCGGGCCGAAGGGAATCGAGAGGGCGGCCGCCAGCGCCACCCGCAGTCCCAGCGAAATCACCGTCAGCAGGATGGACATGGGCAGGTCGCCCAGCCCGCGGTAGAAGCCGTAGTGCATGAAGAGAAAGCCGATGAGGGCGTAGAAGGGGGCCACCACCCGCAGGTAGTTCACCCCGGTGGCGATGACCGCCCCCTCTTCCGGGGCGAGGAAGATGCCCATCAGCGGCCGGGCAAAGACCACCACCGCCAGCGAGATGACAAAACAGGCGCAGAGGATGGTGCCGATGCAGACCTTGGTGCCCTGGCGGATGCGGTCCATCCGCCCGCCGCCCTTGTTCTGGGCCACATAGGTGGAGAAGGCGTTGCCGAAATCCTGCACCGGCAGATAGGCAAAGGCCTCGATCTTCACCGCCACCGTAAAGGCGGCGATCACGTTGGTGCCGAAGGTGTTGACGATCCCCTGTACCGCCAGGATGCCCAGGTTCATGATGGACTGCTGCACCGAGGTCAGCACCCCGTAAGAGGCGATCTTGCCGAAGATGGCCCGGTCGAAGCAGAACTCCCCCTTGGCGTAGCGCAGCAGGGTCAGTTTTTTGAGGCAGTAGAGGATGCAGCACACCGAGGAGACCGCCTGCGCCGCCACCGTCGCCAGGGCCGCCCCCTGCACCCCCATGCCAAAGCCCACCACAAAGAGGAGGTCCAGGACGATGTTCAGGGCGGTGGAGAGGATGAGAAAGTACAGCGGCACCTTGGAGTTGCCAAGCGAGCGCAGCAGGAAGGCGCCCGCGTTGTAGAGGAAGACAAAGGGCAGCCCCCCGAAGATGATGAGGATGTAGCCCCGGGTCAGCTCAAAAATCTCCTCGGGGATCTGGATCAGCCGCAGCAGCGGCCCGGCAAAGGCCAGGGAGAGGGCGGTGAGCGCCACCGTCAGCCCCCCGGCAAAGAGCAGGGCGGTGCTCACCGCCCGCTTGAGCCGGGGGATGTCCCCCGCCCCGAAGTACTGTGAAAAGACCACCCCGCACCCCATGCAGATGCCGATGAGGATGGCGGTGATGAAGTTCATCAGTGAAAAGGAGGCCCCCACCGCCGCCAGGGCGTCTTTGCTGACAAAGCGCCCCACCACGATGGAGTCCACCACGTTGTACAACTGCTGAAACAGGTTGCCCACAAACAGGGGCAGGGTAAAGCGCAAGATCAGCTGCAGGGGCTTCCCCCTGGTCATATCGGTCACACTGCTCATTTGGTCCCTTCCTCCCGGCCGCGCAGGGCCCCAGGCCGCAAAAGGGGCGCCGCTTCCCGGTCTCCCAGGGCACAGCGCCGCTTTTTTCGGTTCGTTTCGGTTTTGAGGGGGCTATACCTGGTAGCCTGCCTCGGTGAGGGTCTGCATGAACGACTGCACCCGCTGGGGGTCCACCGGGTTCCAGACGTTGCCCTCCTCTTTAAAGCTGGAGCCGATGATGGCCCCGTCTGCCACGGCGAAGAACTCGGCGGCGTTTTTCTCGTTGACCCCGCTGCCCAGCAGGACCGGGGTGTCGCCGGCGGCCGCGGCAAATTCCTGCACCTGTTCCAGGGTGGGGTTCTGGCCGGTCACCACCCCGGTGACGATGAGGGCGTCGGCCCCCTCTTCAATGGCCTCGTGGATGCTGTCGGCGATGGGCACCGGCACCAGGGGCTCGGTGTGCTTGGTGTTCACGTCGCAAAACAGCAGTGTGGGGGCGGGGTAGCGCCCCTTCTCGCGCATCAGGGCCGGGGCGGCCGGATAAGTGATGCCGTGGGTGCCCACCCGGGTCTCCACAAAGGCCTCGACCCGAATGAAGTTGGCGCCGGAGGCATAGGCCATCCCCCACTCCTCCACCGCGCAGTTGTACTGCACGTTGATGCCCAGTTTCATGGTGGTGCGCTCCCGCAGCTGGGCGGCCACCGAGGTCATGCAGGCCAGGGTGATGAACTCGTTTTCGGTGCCGTAGGGCACGTCGCCGAAGTTTTCGATGATGGCCGCCTTCACCCCCGCGCCCTCCAGGACCTTCAGGTCCCGCAGGGCCGCCTCAAAGACGGCGCGCATGCTGCCGCCGTAGCGGGGCGAGCCGGGCAGGGGCAGCAGGTGCACCATCCCGATCACCGTTTTTTCACAGCCCATCATCTGGGCAAATTCCGCTTTTGTCAAACCAAACACCCCTCTATCTCGATCGGTCGAGAAATATTGCCAAGAAAGCTGCCTTCATTCTAGCATTTTTGGAGATTTGCCGCAATGCCCATTTCCCGCTATTGCGGCGAGGGGGCAAAATGTACTACTATAAGAGCAGAAGTCGTTGCCCGCCGAAAAACCCGGCGTCCCGCCCGGGGCGGGAAGAGAAATGTTGCGAAAGGGGTCTTTCTATGTCCACAGTGGATTGCCTGCGCTGCAACCGCGAGGCGCAGCAGATCGCCAAAAGGGCCTTTGCCGAGGTCGCCCGCCAGATCTGCCCCGGCATGACCGAGCGGGAGATCAAGCGCCGGGTCGAGATGCTCCTCATCCAGTACGGCTCGGACTCGTTTTGGCGCTACGGCATCGGCGCCACCGTCCACGTGGGCCCCCGCACCACCCTCTCGGGCAGCGCCCGCACCTACCGGGTCACCGATTTGGCGGTGCAGCCCAACGACTGTGTGGTGATGGACCTGGCCCCTTCCCGCAGCTTTTACTGGGGGGACTACGCCCGCACCGTCTTTCTGGAGGAGGGACGCCCCATCACCGAGCCGGAGGAGCTGACCATCCCCGCCTTTCGCGAAGGGCTGGAGGCGGAGATCGAGCTGCACCGGACCCTGCGCCGCATCGCCCGCCCCGACATGACCTTTGCCGAGCTCTACTGGCGGATGAGCGAGGAGCTGCGGGGATTGGGCTTTGAAAACCTCGACTTCTCCTGCAACCTGGGCCACTCGGTGGAGCTGGACGCCAAAAACCGCCGCTTCATCGATGAGAACTGCCATCAACCCCTCTCCGCCTGTGAGGCCTTTACCTTTGAGCCCCACATCCGGCGGCCGACCGGCCGTTACGGCTTTAAGCGAGAGGATATGTACGCCTTTGGCAAAGGCGGCAAATTGGAGGTGCTTTAATGAATATCCAACAGCTCAAGTGCTACACCGAGGCGCAGAACATCGCCCGCCGCACCATGGAGGATTTGGAGCAGTACGTCGCTCCCGGCATGACCGAGGACCAGATCAAGCGCCAGGCCGAGATCCTCCTCATCCAAAACGGCTCCACCTCCTTTTGGTACCACGGGGTGGGGGCGCTGGTGCACGTGGGTGAGCGCACCCTGATCTCCCAGGGGGGGCGGGAGTACCGCTCCGGCGACACCCGAGTGCAGGAGACCGACGTGATCACCGTCGACCTGGCCCCCACACTGGGCACCTGCTGGGGGGACTTTGCCCGCACCATCTTCGTGGAGGACGGCCGGGTGGTCAGAGAACTCAGCGAATTGCAGACCCCCGCCTACAAGGCGGCCATCGAGGCGGAGTTCAAACTCCACAGCTTTTTGCTGGAGGTGGCCCGCCCCGAGATGACCTTTGAGGAGCTCTACTTCTCCGCCAACGCCCTCATCGACGGGCTGGGGTGCAAAAATCTCGACTACTCGGGCAATCTGGGACACTCCATCAACGTTCTTCAGCAAGACCGCATCTACATTGAAAAGGGGAACACCACCCCCCTCAAGGACGCCGAGTGCGAGTGCTTTACCTTTGAGCCCCACATCTGCAAACAGGGCGGCGCCTTCGGTGTCAAGCGGGAGAACATCTACTACTTTGTCGACGGGCGGCTGAAGGAGATGTAACAACTTCATGGGTCCCCACCCCATGAAGTTGTCAAACCCGCCCTCGGCGGGTTTGGGCCTGTGGTTGTGGCAGAAAACCGGCATCCCCCAACTCCTATTGCCTGGACAGAAAAACGCATGCAGTCCCCATCCCTCGAAAAATGCAAACTTCCCTTGGACCGGTAAACTGTCCCATTCTTCCTGCGGAAAAAGCGAGAATTTGACCCCACAGTTGTGGGAGAAGCCCGACATTTGCGGCGCTCTTACCATCTGGGCGGCAAGACGGCTGTGGGGAAAAGGGGTGCTTGCCGAAATCTGTATTGTCGGGGGGGCAAAACACGGGAATGCCGCTCTCTGAAAGATATAAATGTCCCTTTGGGCTGTTGAGCATCCCTATTCCCCATGCGGGGAGAGAGAGGCCCGGCCTCGCGAGAGCAGGGGCACTAGACACCAGCTGCCCCCTTTATTCAAGTGGCCGCCGCGGAAAGATGCGGCTGCCAAAAGAGACTTGCCTCCCATGTGGGGCAAAGTCAAAATAAACAGTTTGGAATATCCTTTATAAATAAACAAATTGTACAAAGAGGAGGACATCCCATGCACAAGATCATCATCGACTGCGACACTGGGACCGACGATGCCATCGCCCTGGTGGCTGCCCTCAACAGCCCGGACATCGACCTGCGGGCCATCACCACCGTCTCCGGCAACGTGGACCTCTGCTACACCGCCCCCAACTCCCTCAATCTGGCGCGGATGCTGGGCTTCCCGGTAAAGGTGGCCAAGGGCGCGCCCCAGCCCATCCTGCGGGACCTGCACAAAATCCGCCTGATGGACGCCGACGAGGCAGGCGGCCTGCCCACCCACGGCCAGACCGGCATGGGCGACGTGGTGCTGCCAGAGTGCGGCGAGCCCTTCTACGAGAAAAACGCTGTCGAGACCATCTGGGAAGAGGCCCAGGCCTGTGGCGGCGAACTGGAGATCGTGGCCGTCGGCCCCCTGACCAACATCGCCCACGCCCTGATGGTCTACCCCCGGCTCAAGGAGGGGCTCATCAAGAAAATTTCCTTCATGGGCGGCGCGGCTTACGGCGGCAACACCACTGCCGTGGCGGAGTTCAACATCCTCTGCGACCCCGAGGCGGCCCGCATCGTCCTGCGCTCCGGCATCCCCCTGGTGATGGTCGGCCTCGACGTGACCGAAAAGGCCGCTGTCCCCGACGAGGACTGTGAGATCATCCGCTGGATGGGCACCAAAGACGCCGTCTTGGTGGCCGACATTCTCGACTTCATGCGGATGCGCCGGGACGAGTTTGGCGGCGAGGACACCCTGATGCACGACGCCCTGGCTCTGGCCGCCGCCGTCCTGCCCGGGGTGGTCTCCGGCCACGACTACTACGTGGACGTGGAGTGTGCCGGCGAGTACACCTTTGGCCACACCTATGTGCAAAAGGACCACCGCCTGACAAACAGCGCCCCCAACTGCTGGGTTGCCGAAGAGGTGGATATGAAGTGCTTTATGGACTGGCTCAAGGGCTGCCTCGAGCAGAGCAAAAACCGCTAGGGGAGGGGTCGTGATGAACGCCAGCACCCGCCTTGTCGACCGGGAGACGGTCGCCCGGCTGCTCGGGATGGAGGACTGCATCGCCGAGATGGAGCGCACCCTGATAGAGGTCTCCGCCGGCCAGTCGGTCAACCTGCAGCGGCAGATGATCCCCCAGCCCGAGGGCAATATGTTCGCCATCATGGGCTCGGCCCTCACCGCCCAGTCCCTGGTGGGGAGCAAGGTCATTGTATTTCCCGGGCAAAAGGCCAAGGAAAACGGCACCAGCCAGGGGATCATCCCCCTCTTCGACGGGGGCACCGGCGCCCTTTTGGCCGTTGTCGACGGCGAGGGGATCACCGGGGTGCGCACCGCTGCCACCAGCGCCGCCGCCACCAAGGCCCTGGCCCGCGCCGATGCGTCCGCCCTGGCCATCCTCGGGGCCGGGCGGCTAGGGCGGCTGCACATCGAGGCCATCTGCAGCGTTCGCCCCATTGAGACGGTCTATGTCTGGGACATCGCCCCCGCCGCCACCGAGAGCTGCTGCGCCTGGGCCGAGCAGGCCTTCGGCGTCAAGGCCGTTCCCTGCAAAACGGCGGAGGAGGCGGTGGTTCCCGCCGACATCGTCTGCACCGTCACCCAGTCGGCCCAGCCGGTCCTCCTGGGGGGGTGGCTGAAGCCGGGCGCCCACGTCAACGCCGTCGGCGCCTGTGCCCCCCATGTGCGCGAGGTGGACACCGCTGCCGTCTGTCGGGCCCGGGTCTTTTTGGACTGGACCGAGGCCGCCCTGCGGGACACCGGCGACCTGGTCATCCCCGTGCAGGAGGGGGCCTGGAGCCCCGAGGAGGCGGTGGGCGAGATCGGCCGTGTCCTCGCCGGGGAGCTTCCCGGCCGCCGGGACGAGGGCGAAATCACCCTCTTTGAGTCAGTGGGGATCGCCGTCGAGGACTTGGCGGCGGCCGCCCTGGTCTACCGCCTGGCCGAGGAGCAGGACCTGGGCACCCTCGCCAGCTGGTAATTTCTTTATCCCCGAGGAGGGGGCGCATTTGACAAACTGGATAGAATAAGTTTAGAATAGCTCTGTACAGAGACCACCTGTCTGTACAGGGCTATTTTTGGCCGCGCCACCGGCCCGGCAACCTTTACAAGGGGGAAAATATTTGTGAAAAAGTGTATCGACACCGCCTTTTTTTACGCGGTGGCCGCCCTGGCGGGCGGGGTCTACTTCCGCGAGTTCACCAAGTTCAACCAGTTCACCGGCGTCACCGCCCTGGGCAAGCTCCACACCCACCTGTTTTTGCTGGGGATGGTGATTTTTCTGCTGTTGGCGGCCCTGGATGCGCCCCTCTCGCTCACCCGGGCGCCCGGCTTCGGGCGGTTTTACCTGCTCTACAACGCGGGGGTCGCCCTCACCGCTGTGATGATGGCTGTCCGCGGCACCGTCCAGGTGCTGGCCCTTCCCCTCTCCCGCGGGGCTGATGCCGCCCTTTCAGGGATTGCCGGTATCGGGCACATCCTCACCGGCATCTCCTTTATCCTCCTCTTTCTCCTCCTCCGCCGGGCGGCTGCCCAGCGTCATCGCTAGAAGGGGCTTGACGGCAAAAAAAGAACAGGCGCAGTCCGGAAAAACACCCGGTTTGCGCCTGTTTTGTTATTTCCAGTTAAGTATATACTTATGGTAAATTATTGGATGTTTCGCGCCTGCCGGACGGCCGCCATGAAGTCGGCCACGTGGGCGGGGCAGAGCTCATTCTCGGCATTGTGGTCCTCTTTGAAATAGCTGCCCACAATCGCTCCGTCGGCTAGGGCCAACTGTTCGGCGGCGGTCACGGCAGTCAGCCCGGCCCCCACGATCAGGGGGACCCGCCCGGCAATCAGCCGCCCGAACGCCTGGATTTTTTCCAGCCCGGTGTCCAAACCGGTGCCCGCCCCGGTCACCACGATGCCGTCGCAGCGATCCAGGGCCAGCTCCATGTCCTCCTCCAGCGGCCGGCCGGAGAGGTAGGGCTGGTACTTAAAGCGCACCCCGCCCAGCAGGCAGGCGCTGCTGTCCGCCCGCAGGGCGGCCAGGTGCTCGGCAAAGGCGGGCTCGTCCTCGGGTTTCAGGTGCCCGGCCACCGAGTCCCACTGGATGAACTGGGCCCCGTAGGCCCCGGCGAGGGCGAAGGCCCTGTCCAGGTCGTGGAGGACGTTGACCCCCCGCACGGCCTGGGGCCGCTCGGCGGCGATGCGGGCGAGCACCTGCTCCACCTCGTCGGCGGTGCCGTAGTAGTCCTCCACGATCACCCCGTCGACCCCGTTTTCCAGCAGGGTATCCAGTTCCCGCATGGCCCGCTCCACCGTCTCCTCCGGGGTGTCCCCCTTCAGGTGGAGCATCCCCAAAATCGGCTTTGACGCCGAAAAGAGGGAGAGAAATCGGCTGTTTTTTTGCATGGCGATCGCCTCCTCTGTCCGTTGGGCAGAAAAGCGGCGTCGGGGCGATCACCCCGGCCGCCGCTCCTCCGCGCACCATCCCTCCGCCTCGGCGCGCCGGGCGGAGGAGCTGTTTTTCTATTGCTTTTGTCGGGCGGCCTTTACAGCTGGTCGTCCAGACGCTTTTGCAGCATGGCGGCGATCTCCTTGACCCGGCTGGCGGCCTCGGCCACCGGCACCGTCTCGGCAATCGACTTGTCCCTGGTCTTGAGCTCCACCACGCCCTGTTTCAGGTTGCGGGGGCTCACCACCACCCGGATGGGCACCCCCAGCAGGTCGGCGTCGGCGAACTGCACCCCGGCCGAGAGGTCGCGGTCGTCGTAGAGCACCTCGAAACCGGCGCTGCAGAGCTGGTCATACAGGGCGTCGGCCTGCTCCTTCACCGACTCGTCGGCCCGCTTGATGGCGTTGATGTGCACCTGCCAGGGGGCGATGGAGATGGGCCAGACCGGGCCGTAGTCGTCGGCCCCGTCCTCGATGACGCTGGCCAGCAGCCGCCCGACGCCGATGCCGTAGCAGCCCATGATGGGGGTCTTGAGCTGGCCGTCCTTGTCGGCGTAGGTCATCCCCATGGACTTGGTGTACTTGTCGCCCAGCTGGAAGATGTTGCCCACCTCGATGCCGTTTTTGAGGGTGATGTGGGCCTTGCCGCACTGGGGGCAGACCATCTCCTCGGTGACCTTGCACAGGTCGGCAAACCGCTCGTCGGGGTAGACGCGCAGATCGCAGTTCTTCACGTGGACGTCCACCTCGTTGCCGCCGCAGACCACGTTGTACATCCCCTTGAGGGAGTTGTCAAACCAGACCTCGATCCCCTCATCCAGGCCCTGGGGCCCGATGTAGCCGTAGGCGATGTGGTCGCTGCCGTCCTCGTCCACCCGCTGGGCGATGTTGGTGCCCAGCAGCCGGCGGACCTTGGCCTCGTTGACCTCCAGGTCGCCCCGCACAAAGACCACCACCGCCTTGCCGGTGTCCTCCCGGGTGAAGACCACCGCCTTCACCAGCCGGTTTTGGGGGATGCCCAAAAAGTCGCACAGGCTCTCGATGTCCTTGGTGCCGGGGGTGGGGACCCGCTCGGGCTCTCTGCACTCGCCCAGGTCCTCCACCGGGGCCAGCACCCCGGTGGCCACCTCCATGTTGGCGCGGTAGCCGCACTCGGGGCAGATGGCGATGGTGTCCTCGCCGTCGTCGCAGAGGAACATGAACTCGTGGGCGATGGCGCCGCCCATCATCCCGCTGTCGGACTTGACCGAGACCACGTGCCCCAGCCCGGCCCGCTTGTAGATGCGCTCATAGGCCTCGTGACAGCGGTAGTAGTATTTCTCCAAGTCCTCCCAGTTGGTGTGGAAGGAGTAGGCGTCCTTCATGGTGAACTCCCGCACCCGGATCAGCCCGCCCCGGGGCCGGGCCTCGTCGCGGAACTTGGTCTGGATCTGGTAGATCATAAAGGGGTATTTCAGGTAGCTCTTCCCCTCGGTGCGGGCCAGGTGGACGGCCGCCTCCTCGTGGGTCATCCCCAAAAGCATCCCGTGGCCGGTGCGGTCGGTAAAGCGCAGCAGCTCTTTGCCCACGCTCTCGTAGCGGCCCGACTCGTCCCACAGCTCCCGGGGCAGCACCACCGGGAAGAGGACCTCCTGCCCGTCGATGCGGTCCATCTCTTGGCGGATGATCTTCTCGATTTTGGCGGCCACCCGCTTGGCGGGGGTCAGCAGGGAGTAGATGCCCGCGCCGACCTGGCGGATGTATCCGCCCCGGATCAGCAGCCCGTGGCTCTTGAGCTGCGCCTCTGAGGGCCACTCCTTGTAGCGCTCGCCGATGAGTGCACTCATTTTCATTTTTCGCACGATCCTTTCTAGCCCTCTCCGGCCCGGCCAAAGAGGGGGCGGCCGGGCCGCCCATTTTCAGTCTCACAGATAAGGTAAGTGTAGCATCTTCCCAAGGCCCCTGTCAAACCCCAAAATGCCGCCGCCAGGCCCTTTTGGGGCGCTTTGTCCGCCCTGTGCCAAGGAAAAGGCCGCCCCGCCTTTTCCGCGGCGGGGCGGCCTTTACGGCTGTCAGGGATTGGTCGGGCAGGGGTCGGCTCCCCCCTCGTCGGGTCCGGGGTCGGCGGGCGGCTCGAGGGCCCTTTCGGGGGCTTCCGGCAGGGCGGCTTCCATCTGCTCGGCCAGCTCTCGCTCGGTTTTGGGGGCGGGGATCTGGGGGAAGGTGACGATGGCCTTGAAGAGGTCGCCGTCCACCAGGATGGTGAGCTTGCCCCCCAGCCGGTCGACAAAGGTGTCGGCAATGGCCAGCCCCAGGCCGCTGCCCTCGGTGGTGCGGGAGAGGTCGCCCCGCACGAACCGCTCCTTCATCTGCTCCCCGGCGAAGTTCATCTGGTAGCTGGAGATGTTTTTGAAGATGACCGACACCGTCTTTTCGCTGTCCACAATGTCGATGTAGGCCCGGGAGCCGGGGAGGGAGTACTTGGTGATGTTGACGATCAGGTTTTCAAAGACCCGGTAGAGCTTCACCCCGTCGGTGAGCACGTAAAGGGGCCGCTCGCTGTGCCCGGGGATCAGCTCGATGCCGCTGCGCTCCACCACCTCTTCCAGCTCGCCCACCGCCTGCTCCAGCAGCTGGCAGATGTCCAGTGGGGCCAGCTGCAATTCCAGGTTGCCGCTAGTGGCCTTGGAGAGGTCGAAGATGTCCTGCACCAGGCTCTTGAGCCGCTGGGACTTCTGGTCGATGATGGTGACGTAGTCGTTTGCCTCGGGTGGGTCGAGGGTCTGCTGGCGCAGCAGTTGGGTGTAGCTGATGATGGAGGTCAGGGGGGTCTTGAGGTCGTGGGAGACGTTGGTGATCAGGTCCACCTTCATCTTCTCGCTGTGGATGCGGGTCTCGATGGCCCCTTTCACGTTCTCCTGCATATCCCGCACCGCGTGGAAGAGGGGGTAGAGGTCGTCCTCCGGGTCAAGGGAGATGGTCTGGTCCAATTCCCCCCGGGAGATGGCGCCCACGTAGTCGATGACCTGGCCCAGCTGGCGGATGATCTTGAAGTAGTCGAAAATCAGTTTGCCCACCAGGGCCACGGCCAGCACCGCCAGCCCCATCCCCACCAGGACGAAGAAGCCCGACGAGCTCATCAGCGCCAGCGCTGCCGAGAGGAAGGCCAAGATGCCTAGGAAGATGGCCACCAGCAGGCTGGTCAGGAACTGGCGGCGGATTTTTTGCTGAAAGGGGAATTGCAGGTTGTAGCGCCGCACCAGGGAGAAGATGACCGAGGGGATGTTGACCCGAAAGGTCTTGAAGCCGTTGTACTTGAGATCCCAGTAGAGCCCCAGCACCGACAGCCAGAAGAGGATGGCCATCATCCAGGGGTTGCCCTCGGTGAGGATGGAGGAGTAGGCGATGGCGTAGCCATCCAGCAGGCTGCCCGCGGCGGCGACCGCCAGGAGGATGCCCAGCACGTACTTGAACTCATAGGGGATGCGGCGGATGCGGCGGGCCACCCCTTGGCCGAAGCGGCGCAGGGCGCGGTGGAGCACCAGCGAGAGCCCCAGCCCGATGAGGGAGAGGCTGATCCAGAGGGGCATGGCCCGAAAGAGGACCAGACTGTCGTGCCAGTTGGTGTAGTTCACCGTGGACGAGAGCCCGGAGTTGGAGTAGGTGCGGATGTCGGGGATGGCGATGAGCACCATTCCGTCCCCGTCGGTGGAGGGGTTGAAGTAAAAGGGGTAGCTCTCGCCGTAGTAGCCGGTGTACTCCACCTGCTGGGGCGGCTGCCCTTCGCCGCTGCCCTCCAGGCGGTAATAGGCGGTGGTGGTCCCCCGGTCGTAAATCAGCCAGAAGTCGTACTGGTTTTGCCGGCAGGAGGCGAGAAAGGCGTCCTGGTCGGGGTAGGAGGTGTTGGTGTAGACCGCCCCGTTCTTGGTGTTTTTGGCGTAGACCTGCATCCCGTAGGAGAGGGAGTCCAGGTAGTTGGCGTTGCTGCCGAAGGTGATCAGGCTGGAGGATTCCTCCGCCGTCCCCTCCGCCGCGGCGTTGGGGGCGGTGCCGCTCAGCCCCTCGTTGCAGAGGTTGATGACGCTATTGATGGAATAGGTGAATTCGCTGGTCTGGTAGAAGTTGTCGCCCCCGTCCCGGGTGTGGTAGTGGGCGTATTGCAGCAGGGAAAAGCCCGCCAGCGTCAGGCTGATGACCGAGGCGAAGAACAGCAAAAAGGCGGTCAGGGCCAGGGCGCGGCCCCGCGCGTCAGAGTTTTTCGATCTTGTATCCAAGTCCCCACACCACCTTTAAATACTTGGGCTTTTTCGGGTCGAACTCAATTTTCTCGCGGATGCGGCGGATGTGCACCGCCACCGTGTTCTCGGCGTTGAAGCTGGGCTCGTTCCACACCTTCTCGTAGATTTCGTCGATGGAGAAGACCCGCCCTTGGTTTTGCATCAACAGGTGGAGGATTTTGTACTCGATGGGGGTCAGCCGCACCGGTTCGCCGTCCACCAGCACCTCTTTGGTGGTGTTGTTGATGACCAGTCCGTCGCACTGGAGCACGTCGTCCCGCTCGCCGAACGAGCCCGAGAAGGTCACGTACCGCCGCAGCTGGCTCTTGACCCGGGCCACCAGTTCCAGGGGGTTGAAGGGCTTGACGATGTAGTCGTCGGCCCCCAGATTCAGGCCGATGATCTTGTCGGTGTCCTCCCCTTTGGCCGAAACCAGGATGATGGGGATCTGGTTTTGCTCCCTGATTTTGAGGGTGGTCTGGATGCCGTCGAGTTTGGGCATCATGATGTCCATCAAAATCAGGTGGATCTCATTTTCCCGCAGCTGCTGAATGGCCTGAATGCCGTCGTAGGCCTTGAGGACGTTCAGCCCTTCGTTTTTCAGGTAAATTTCGATGACGTTGACGATTTCCCGGTCGTCGTCCACCACCAGAACGTTCAGATCCTGCATGCTGTTTGCCGCTGCCATATTGTCCTCCTCCGCCCGGGGGGCGTGTTTCTCAATTTAGAGGTGACCGCGGCGGCTTTTGCCGCGCGGTCGCCTTTCATTAGTATACCACACGCCCTGCGTTTAGGAGTAGTGTAAACCCCGTTTCTTACCGGGGCCTCGCCAAAAAAGTGACGATTTTCTTTCGCTTTTTTGCCCCTTCGGCCCGGCGGCGCGCCGCCGTTTGTGTTACAATTCTTTAGGAAAGTATCAGATTCAGAGCAAGAAAAATAGCAGTTCTGAGTAAAATTGAACTGCTCTGAATGTGAT
>NZ_WWVY01000004.1:0-197600 GCF_009876955.1 Bittarella massiliensis (ex Durand et al. 2017)
ATCACATTCAGAGCAGTTCAATTTTACTCAGAACTGCTATTTTTCTTGCTCTGAATCTGATACTTTCCTAAAGAATTGTACCACAACTCCTCCACGCTGCCAAAGGAGGAATGCCCCGTTGGCGGCAAAAGAGCGGCAAAAAAGTTGCAGCGGGCCGCTCCTCTTTTTCCCCTGTTGCGTCAATATAGCCTTGGTTTCTGTATATTTCTATTCATCTAATACTTGTAGTAATGGTTCATACGCTTATTATGCACTTTTTTCTTATATTGCAAAGACATGGGCCGACAACTGTCGAATGAGAGGAGCAGGCGCGAGGAAGCGCCTTCTTCCTCTCTTTCCCCTCCCCTTTGGACAAGGTTCCCCTATTTCTGTATTTTTTAATCCATATATTACAATTTGTATTGTATATCTACCGCTTCTTCATCTCTCCCCTACTGCCTTTGCCCCTCCCACAGAGGCGGTTTCTTCCTCTTCAAAACCTCCCCCTCCTGAGTACCGGCTGCGCACAACAAAAAAAGAGGGACCGGCATCTCTGCCTGTCCCTCTTTTAAAGTCCTGCGAGCAGGACTGCGCATCTGTAAAAAGCCCGTCTCCTAGACCAGCTCGATGATGGCCATCTCGGCGGCGTCGCCGCGGCGGGGGCCGATCTTGATGATGCGGGTGTAGCCGCCCTTGGTCTCGGCGTACTTGGGGGCGATCTCGTCGAACACCTTCTTGGCAACGCCCTCTTTGGTCACGTAAGAGTAGACCTGGCGCTTGGCGTGAAGGGTGTTCTCCTTGCCGGTGGTGATGATCTTCTCAGCAGCCGAGCGGACCTCTTTGGCGCGGGTGACGGTGGTCTCGATCTTGCCGTTTTCCAGCAGATAGGTGACCATGGCACGCAGCATCGCCTTTCTGTGGTCGCTTGCCCTGCCCAATTTTCTAGGCATAGAAATTCACTCCTTTTGCGGGATTTGAAAGGAGGAGGGAGGTTTACTCCTCGCTCTCCTTCAGGCTGACTCCCAGCGAGTCCAGCTTGTTGATAACTTCTTCAAAGGACTTGCGGCCCAGGTTGCGGACCTTCAGCAGCTCATCCTCGGTCTTGTTGGTGAGGTCCTCAACGGTGTTGATCCCCGCGCGGCGCAGGCAGTTGGACGAGCGGACGGACAGATCCAGTTCCTCGATGGTCATCTCCAGGACCTTCTCTTTGCCCTTGTCGTCCTTCTCCACCATGATCTCCGCGCTGTACGCCTCACCCGACAGGTCGACGAACAGGTTCAGGTGCTCAATGATCACCTTGGCGCCCAGAGAGACAGCCTCCTTGGCGGAGATGGTACCGTCGGTCCAGACCTCGAGGGTCAGCTTGTCGTAGTCGGTGATCTGGCCTACGCGGGTGTTCTCCACCTTGTAGTTGACCTTCAACACCGGGGTGTAGATGCTGTCCACCGGGATGACGCCGATGGTCACATGCTGGCTCTGCTTGTTCTTGTCAGCCGGCACATAACCGCGGCCCTTCTCCAGCACCAGTTCCATGCTCAGGGTGGCGCCTGCGCCCAGCCATGCAATGTGCATGTCAGGGTCCAGGATCTCCACTTCGCTGTCGGCCTGGATGCTGCCGGCAGTCACCTCGCACTCGCCGCTGGCCTCAATGTAGACCACTTTCGGCTCGTCGCAGTGCAGTTTGGCAGTGAGGCCTTTGATGTTCAGGATGATTTCGGTGACATCTTCCTTCACACCGGGAATGGTTGAGAACTCGTGCTGAATGCCGTCGATCTTGACAGAGGTGACGGCAACTCCGGGCAGCGAGGAGAGCAGGACCCGCCGCAGGCTGTTGCCCAGGGTGATCCCATAGCCGCGCTCGAGGGGTTCTACCACGAATCTTCCATAAGAACCGTCAGAAGCCAGTTCTTCCGTCTCGATTCTCGGCTTTTCGATCTCAATCATTTATGACCCTCCTTCAGACAGATTGTGTCGATGTGCCCATGGGCCATCGCCGTTTCTCGCCGAACCCTCACTTATTTGGAGTAGTACTCGACGATCAGCTGCTCGTCGACTTCAAAGTCGATGTCCTCGCGGGCGGGCAGCTTTGTGACGGTGGCTTTCAGATTCTCTCTGTCCACATCCAGCCAGATGGGGGTCGGGCGGGAGGCGTTGGCCTCCGCCAGCTCTTTGACCTTGACGCTGTCCTTGCTGGAATCTCTCACAGCGATGACGTCGCCGGCCTTCACCCGGTAAGAGGGGATGTTGACCTTCTTGCCGTTGATGGTGAAGTGGTTGTGCAGCACCAGCTGACGGGCCTCTTTGCGGGAAGAGGCGAAGCCGCAGCGGTAGGCCACGTTGTCCAGACGGCTCTCGAGGATCTGCAGCAGGATGCTGCCGGTCACGCCCTCTTTGCGGGCGGCCTCCTCGTAGTAGCCGGCGAACTGCTTCTCCAGAACGCCGTAGTAGCGGCGGGCCTTCTGCTTCTCGCGCATCTGCAGGCCGTACTCGGACACCTTTCTTCTGCTGTTCTGGCCGTGCTCGCCCGGGGCGTAAGCCCGACGGGAGATGGCGCATTTATCGGAATAGCAGCGTTCCCCTTTCAGGAACAGCTTCTGACCTTCACGGCGGCACTGACGGCACACCGCACCAGTATATCTAGCCATTATGACACCTCCTGATGTTTGATTAGACCCGACGGCGTTTGGGCGGGCGGCAGCCGTTGTGGGGGATGGGGGTCACGTCTTTGATCATGTTGACCTCCAGTCCGGCGGACTGCAGGGCCCGGATCGCGGCTTCACGGCCGGAACCGGGGCCTTTGACGAAGACCTCAACGGTCTTCAGGCCATGCTCCATAGCGGCTTTGGCGGCGGTTTCAGCAGCCATCTGCGCGGCGAAGGGGGTGGACTTACGAGAGCCCTTAAAGCCCAGTCCGCCGGCGGAAGCCCAGGAGATCGCGTTGCCCTGAACGTCGGTGATGGTGATAATGGTGTTGTTGAAGGTGGACTGGATATGTGCAGCGCCGCGCTCGATGTTCTTGCGCTCACGGCGCTTGCGAATGACGGGTTTCTTCTGTGCCATCTGTTACACCCCTCCCTTATTTCTTCTTGTTGGCGATCGTCTTCTTGGGGCCCTTGCAGGTCCGGGCGTTCGTCTTGGTTCTCTGCCCTCTGCAGGGCAGCCCTTTTCTGTGGCGGACGCCGCGGTAGCAGCCAATCTCCACCAGTCTCTTGACGTTGAGCGCCACGTCGCGGCGCAGATCGCCCTCCACGTCAAAGTTTTTGTCGATGTATTCGCGCAGCTTGATCTCGTCGTCCTCGGTCAAGTCCTTGACACGGGTGTCCGGGCTGATGCCCGTGGCGGCGAGAATCTTCTCTGCGGATTTACGGCCGATGCCGTAGATATAGGTCAGACCAATTTCGACTCGCTTCTCTTTCGGCAAGTCAACACCAGCTATACGCGCCATGTGTTCGTTGCACCTCCATTATCTCGGTATGCCAAGCACTTAGCCCTGACGCTGTTTGTGCTTCGGGTTCTTGCAGATTACCATTACGCGGCCCTTGCGTTTAATGACTTTGCATTTCTCGCAAATGGGTTTTACGGAAGGTCTTACTTTCACGATTATTACCTCCTAGTACCCTAGACGTTTCGGTTGCTTATTTCGAGCGCCAGGTAATGCGCCCTTTGGTGAGGTCGTACGGAGACATCTCCACCGTCACCTTGTCCCCAGGCAGGATGCGGATAAAGTTCATCCGCAGCTTTCCGGAGATGTGAGCCAGTATCTTATGCCCGTTTTCCAGTTCCACCTGAAAGGTGGCGTTGGGCAGTGCGTCCACGACAATGCCTTCGACTTCAATGACGTCTTCCTTGGACAAGCGAATACCTCCCTAATCTTCGTGACAGATGGATGTTCCATCCTTGTATCCGGACAGTATGGTCCGGATCTGCCGGTTGGTCGTCTCCGGGCCGAGGGGGATGACCCCCTCTGTCGGCCAGACGTGTCGTATATTCTTCTTCTTTGGGTGTTCGAGCTTTCGCACTTTTCCGTCGGCTATAAAAACGTATCCGTTCGCAGGGGACACGACCACGTAGTACCGCTCTTTGTCGCGGCCGGCAATGCTCTTGACCACACTTCCCTCTCGGATCGTCACCATCTGGTGCACCTCCTAAGGGCGGGTCAGAATCACCGGACCGCTCTCGGTGATTGCAATCGTGTTTTCAAAGTGGGCAGACAGCCCGCCGTCTTTGGTGACGGTGGTCCATCCGTCCCCCAGAACTTCCACCTGATAGCCCTTCTGGTTGACCATGGGCTCGATGGCGATGGTCATGCCGGGAACCAGCCGGGCCCCGTGGCCCGGACGGCCGTAGTTGGGCACCTCCGGTTCCTCGTGCAGGTCCCGGCCGACGCCGTGACCCACAAATTCCCGCACCACCGAAAAGCCCTGACTCTCGATATACGACTGCACCGCAAAGCCGATGTCGCCGATCCGGTTGCCCGGCACGGCGGCCTCGATGCCCAGTTCCAGCGAACGCCGGGTGGCGTCCATCAGGCGCTGGGCCTCTGGGGAGACCTCCCCCGCGGCAAAGGTGGCGGCGTTGTCGCCGTGAAAGCCCCCAATGAAGGCCCCCACATCCACGCTGACGATGTCGCCCGCCTGGATGACCCGTCCGCCGGGAATGCCGTGAATGACTTGGTCGTTGATCGAGATGCAAGCGCTGCCGGGGAATCCGCCGTATCCCAAAAAGGACGGCTTGGCCCCGTGGGAGAGGATGAATTTCTTCACCGCCCGGTCGATTTCACCGGTGGTCACACCGGGTTCGACCATCTCGCCGGCCAGCTTCAGCACCTGCGCCGAGAGGCGGCAGGCCTTCTGCATGGCGGTGAGTTCCCGGGAGTTCTTGAGAACGATCATTCCCTAGACCCCCAGGGCGCGGCGGACCAGCTCGCTGGTATCCTCTACGCGCTCCTGACCGATGACTGTTTTCAAAACACCCTTCTTCTCGTAGTAGGCGATGAGGGGCTCGGTCAAATCGTGATAGACCTGCAGGCGATCCTTCACGATGCTTTCCTGGTCATCCTTCCGGATCACCAATTTTCCGCCACACTTGTCACAGACGCCGTCGATTTTGGACGGCTTGTAGTCGGTGTGGTAGGACGCGCCGCAGTCGCTGCAGACGCGCCGGCCGGACATCCGCCGGACGATGGCGTCATCCTCGACCTGGATGTTGACCACCCGGTCGATTCTCACGCCCGCCTCGTCCAGGGCCTCGGCCTGCGCCACTGTGCGGGGGACGCCGTCTAGAACGAATCCGTTTTCACAATCGCTCTGTGCGAGCCGCTCCTTCACGATGCCGATGATCACGTCGTCGGGGACCAGGTTGCCCGCGTCCATGTAGGACTTGGCCTTCTGGCCCATCTCGGTGCCGTTCTTCACAGCCTCGCGGAGGATGTTGCCGGTGCTGATGGCGGGGATCTTCAGCAGGTCGCAGACCTTTTCGGCCTGGGTGCCTTTGCCCGCGCCGGGAGCGCCCAAAAAGATGAGATTCATAGCTGCCTCCTCTACTCTTGCCCGTTTACTCTAAAAAGCCCTTGTGATGGCGCATCATCATCTGCGCCTCCAGCGACCGGACCACTTCCAGCGAAACGCCCACCACGATGAGGATCGAGGTGCCGCCCAGGGCGATGTTCATTCCGGTGGCCGCGCTGATGCCGATGGGGCAGACAGCGATGACCGCCAGGAAGAGGGCGCCGATGAGGGTCACCTTGGACAGGATCCGGGTGATGAAATCCACAGTCGGTTTGCCCGCGCGAATGCCGGGGATGGTGCCGTTGTTCTTTCTGAGATTGTTGGCGATCTCGAGGGGATTGTACTGGACCGCCACGTAGAAGTAGTTAAATGCCATGATGAGCAAGAAATAGATGATGGCATACGCCAGGGAGTTGTAGTCGAAGATCGACAGGAACTTGCCCCACCAGGTGGAGGCGTCGGTGTCGAAAAACGCCTTGATGGTGCCAGGGATCGAGATGATCGAGCTGGCGAAGATGATGGGCAGCACGCCGGACATGTTCACCTTGATGGGGATGAACGAGCTCTGCCCGCCGTACATCTTCCGCCCGACCACGCGCTTGGCGTACTGGACGGGGACCCGCCGCTCCGCCTCGGTCATCATGACCACAAAGCCGATGATGACGACGGCCAGCACCAGGATCAGGGGGATGTAGATGTAGAACTTCCACTCGCCCTGTGCCGCCAGCTTGAAGTAAGCGATGATGGCGGAGACCAGCTGCTTGCCGCGGGAGACGATGCCAGCGAAGATGATGAGGGAGATGCCGTTGCCGATCCCCTTTTTGTCGATCTGCTCACCCAGCCAGATGATCAGCATGGCGCCAGCCGTAAAGGCGGTGATGATGACGATGGCCGAGAAGATGCCGGCGAAGCCGCCGGTGTAGAGCAGAGCGCCCTGCCGCTTGAGGAGGAAGTAGTAGGCCACAGAGAGGGCCACTGCCAACCCCAGGGCGGTGTAGCGGGTGATCTTGTTGAGCTTGCGTCTCCCCTCTTCCCCCTCCTTGGACAACCGCTCCAGAGGCGGGATCGCTATGGTGAGCAGGTTGATGATGATGGAGGCGTTGATGTAGGGGGTGATGGAGAGGGCAAAGATGGTGGCGTTGGCAAAGGCGCCACCGGTCAGGATGTCGATGTAGCCCAGCATGCTGCCGGTCTGGTTGACCATCGACTGCAGGGAGGAGGGGTCCAAAAAGGGCACGGGCAGAGCCACAGAGCCCAGGCGGACCACAGCGATGACCATGATGGTGTAAAGGATTTTCTTCCTTAAATCCGCGATCTTCCACGCATTCTTAAAGGTTTCAAACACCTTACATCACCTCAGCCTTCCCGCCTGCCTTTTCAATTTTTTCCTTCGCGGAGGAGGAGAATTTGGCCGCTTTCACGGTCAGTTTCTTGGTGAGTTCACCGTCGCCCAGGACCTTGATGCCGTCCAGTTCTTTTTTGACCAGACCGGCAGCCAGGATGGCCTCGGTGTCGACGACCGCGCCGTCTTCAAACTTCTTTTCCAGGTCGGCAACGTTCACGTTGGCGTAAACGGTGGCGAAGTGGTTGTGGAAGCCGCGCTTGGGCAGCCGGCGCTGCAGGGGCATCTGGCCGCCTTCAAACCCGGGGCGGACACCGCCGCCGGAACGGGCCTTCTGGCCCTTGTGGCCCTTGCCTGCGGTCTTGCCGTTGCCGGAACCGGCGCCTCTGCCCTTGCGCTTGGGCTCTTTGGTGCTGCCGGGAGCCGGAGACAGTTCATGCAGTTTCATTTTGCTTGCACCTCCTTTTTTACGCTTCGGTAACCTCGATCAGATGTGCGATCTTGGCGATTTTTCCCTTGGTGGCCTCATTGTCGGGCTGGATGGTGACGTCGCCGATCTTGCGCAGGCCCAGCGAGTGAGCGGTGGCAATTTGGTCGTCTTTCCGGCCCTGAAAGCCTTTGATCAACTTGATTCTGTAATCAGCCATGGAGCGTGACCCTCCTTAATCCAATACTTCCCGGACGCTCTTGCCGCGGATGGCGGCGACCTGCTTGGCATCCCGCAGGGACTTCAGCCCGTTGATGGTGGCGGTCACCACGTTGCACGGGTTGTTCGAGCGCAGGCATTTGGTGCGGATGTCTTTGATGCCAGCCGCTTCCACGACTGCGCGGACAGCGCCGCCGGCGATAACGCCGGTACCTTTTCCAGCGGGCTTGAGCAGCACTCTGCCGGCGCCGAACTCGCCCACGACCTCGTGGGGGATGGTGGTGCCGTACAGGGAGACCTTGATCATGTTTTTCTTGGCCTCTTCGATGCCCTTGCGGATGGCGTCGGGAACCTCAGAAGCTTTGCCCAGCCCGTAGCCGACGGAACCTTTGCCGTCGCCCACGACGACCAGAGCGGAGAACTTGAAGATCCGGCCGCCCTTTACGGTCTTGGACACGCGGTTGATGGAAACAACTTTCTCCTGCAAATCAAGAGCTGTTGCGTCGATTTTAGCCAAAAGTATACCCCCTCACTAAAATTTCAGGCCGCCCTCGCGGGCACCTTCGGCCAGCGCCTGGACGCGGCCGTGGTAGATGTAACCACCGCGGTCGAACACCACTTCGGTGATGCCCTTTTCGATGGCCTTCTTAGCGATGGCAGCGCCGACCTTCTGTGCGGCTTCTCTGTTGCCACCCTGGCCCTCGAAGTCCTTGTCCATGGAAGAGGCAGCGGCTAACGTCACGCCGTTCTTGTCGTCAATGATCTGCGCGTAAATGTGCTTTGCGGAGCGAAACACATTCAGGCGGGGACGCTCGGGAGTGCCGGCAATCTGGCCGCGCACCCGGCGATGTCTTCTAAGCCGAGCTTTGTTGCTGTCTGGCTTCTTCACCATTATTTGGTCACTCCTTTCCTCTATTTGCCCTTACCGGCCTTGCCCTCTTTGCGGATGATCACTTCGTCCACATACTTGATGCCTTTGCCTTTATAGGGCTCGGGCGGGCGTTTCTCCCGCACTTCGGCGGCGAACTGGCCGACCTTCTGCTTGTCGGGGCCGGAGATCACGATTTTGTTGGGGGCGGGGACGTCGATCTTGATGTCCTCGGTCTCCTCGATGATGACCGGGTGGGAAAAGCCCAGGGTCAGGTTGGCACTGGTGCCCTGTTTGGCGGCGCGGTAACCGACGCCGTTGATTTCCAGCTCTTTCTGGAAGCCCTCGGTGACGCCCACGACCATGTTGCTGACCAGCGTGCGGGTCAGGCCGTGGAGGGAGCGGTGCTCCTTGTTGTCAGAGGGGCGGGTCACGGTGATCTCACCGTTCTCCATGGCAATCTTCATGTCGGGGTGGAAGGACTTGGTCAGGGTGCCCTTGGGGCCCTTCACCGTCACGGTGTTGCCCTCGATCTTGACCTCCACGCCGGCGGGGACTGCGATGGGTTTTCTACCAATACGAGACATCTCTACTGCACCCCCTTACCAGACAAATGCCAGGACTTCGCCGCCCACGTTTGCCTTCCGGGCGGCCTTGTCGGTCATGATGCCCTTGGAAGTGGAGACGATGGCAATACCCAGGCCACCCATGACCTTCGGCATCTCCTCGCAGTTGGCGTAGATGCGCAGGCCGGGTTTCGAGACCCTGCGCAGCCCTGTGATGACTTGCGATTTGTTCTCACCGTACTTCAGGGTGATGCGGATGACCCCCTGCTTGTTGTCATCGATGACGGTGAATTTCTTGATATATCCCTCGTCCACCAAAATCTGGGCCATGGCCTTTTTGATGTTGGAAGCGGGGATGTCGACCGTGTCGTGTTTTGCAGAGTTCGCGTTCCGGATCCGGGTCAGGAAATCTGCAATCGCGTCGGTGATTTGCATACCGTGAACCTCCTTTGGCTGTTTTTTACCAGCTGGCCTTCTTCACACCGGGGATCTCGCCTTTGTAGGCCAGCTCCCGGAAGCAGATGCGGCAGATGCCGAATTTGCGAAGATATGAATGAGGTCTGCCGCAGATCTTGCACCGGTTGTATTCTCTGCTGGAATACTTCTGGGGCCCTTGCTGTTTATTGATCATCGATTTCTTTGCCACAACAGATTCCTCCTTTACTTCGCATAGGGAGCGCCCAGTGCGCTCAACAGCTCGCGGGCCTCCTCATCGGTCTTCGCAGTGGTCACGAACGCAATGTCCATGCCGCGGATCGCATCGATCTTGTCGTAGTCGATCTCCGGGAAAATCAGCTGCTCGGTGATGCCCAGGGAGTAGTTGCCGTGGCCGTCAAAGGAGTTGGGGTTGATTCCGCGGAAGTCGCGCACGCGGGGCAGCGCCACATTGAAGAGGCGGTCGACGAACTCGTACATCCGGTCGCCCCGCAGGGTCACCTTCACGCCGATGTTCATCCCCTCGCGCAGTTTGAAGTTGGCCACCGATTTCTTGGCCTTGCAGACGATGGGCCGCTGGCCGGTGATCTGCATCAAGTCGCTGACGATGGAGTCGACGACCTTCGGGTTGTCGCGCGCTTCCCCGCAGCCCACGTTGATGACGACTTTGTCCAGCTTGGGGATCTGCATGACGCTCTTGTAGGAGAATTTGTTCATCAGAGCCGGCGCGACTTCTTTTTCGTAAAGGTCTTTAATTCTAGCCATGTTGTTTCCTCCTTACTCTAGAAAGTCTCGCCGCAGTGTTTGCACAGCCGCATTTTGCCGTCTTCCAGCACCTTGTGGGCCAGCCGGGTGGGCTTGCCGCACTTGGGGCAAACCAGCATCACTTTGCTGGCGTACAGGGCGCCCTCGGCCTTCACAATGCCGCCGGCCTCGCCCATCTGGCGGGGTTTGACGTGCTTGGTGACCATGTTGCAGCCTTCCACGATGACTTTGCCCTCTTTGGGGCTGACCTGCAGGACTTTGCCCTGCTTGCCCTTGTCCTTGCCGGAGAGGATCACCACGGTATCGCCGGTCTTGACATGCAATTTTTCCATGAGATTTCCTCCTCCTTACAGAACTTCGGGTGCGAGGCTGAGTATTTTCAGGTAGTTCTTCTCGCGCAGCTCTCTGGCCACGGGCCCAAAAATACGGGTGCCTCTGGGGTTCTGGTCTTCCTTTATCAGAACTGCCGCGTTCTCATCGAACCGGATGTAGGTGCCGTCCTCGCGGCGAACACCCTTGGCAGAACGAACGATCACAGCTTTGACAACGTCGCCTTTTTTCACGGCGCTGCCGGGGGCGGCCTTCTTTACAGAAGCGACGATCACATCGCCGATGTTGGCATATCTTCTGCGGGAACCGCCCAGCACGCGGATACACATAATCTCTTTGGCGCCGGTGTTGTCGGCCACCTTGAGGTAAGTTTGCATCTGTACCACAGTGCGTTCCTCCTTTCGGTTTTAACAGGTTTTATTTCGCCTTGTTGATGATTCTGACGAGCCTCCACCGTTTGTCCTTCGAGAGGGGGCGTGTTTCCATAATCTCAACAGTGTCGCCAATGCCGCACTCGTTCTTCTCGTCGTGGGCCTTGAACTTGCTGGTGCGCTTGATGATCTTTTTGTACAGGGGGTGCTGGACATTGTCCTCGATGGCGACGACGATGGTCTTATCCATCTTGTCTCTGACGACCTTGCCGACCCTCGATTTTCTCAGGTTTCTTTCGCTCACAGCTCTTGCCTCCCTTTCTCGTTAGTTCGCGCTGTCTTTCAGTTCCCGCTCGCGCAGCAGGGTATTGACGCGGGCGATGTCCTTTTTCACAGCCTTGATCCGCATGGGATTCTCAAGCTGGTTCACAGCGTGCTGGAAGCGCAGGTTGAAGAGCTCGGCTTTGAGGTCAATCAACTTCGCGTTCAGTTCGTCGGCGCTCATCTCACGGATCTCAGACGCTTTCATTACTCTTCACCCTCCAATTCTTCTTTTTTGACAAACTTGCACTTGATGGGCAGTTTGTGGCTGGCAAGGCGAAGGGCCTCGCGGGCGATCTCCTCGGAAACACCGGCGATCTCAAACATGACCCGGCCGGGTTTCACGACGGCAGCCCAGTACTCGGGGGACCCTTTACCGGAGCCCATGCGGGTCTCGGCGGGTTTCTCGGTGATGGGCTTGTCGGGGAAAATCTTGATCCAGACCTGACCACCGCGCTTGGTGTAACGGGTCATGGCGATACGAGCGGCCTCGATCTGGTTGGCAGTGATCCAGGCGGGCTCCAGGGCAACCAGGCCATACTCGCCGTAGGTCACCTTGTTTCCGCGGTACGCTTTACCGGTCAGACGACCTCTGTGCACGCGGCGATACTTGACTCTCTTTGGCAAAAGCATTACCGTTTGCCTCCTTCCCTCCGGGTGGTTCTCTTGGCGTCGTGCAGCACTTCGCCTCTGTAAATCCAGGTCTTGACGCCGATCTTGCCGTAGGTGGTGTCCGCCTCGGCAAAGCCGTAGTCGATGTCGGCGCGCAGGGTCTGCAGGGGGATGGTCCCCTCGTGGTACTGCTCGGTGCGGGCGATGTCCGCGCCGCCCAGACGGCCGGAGACCTGGATCTTGATGCCCTTGGCGCCCAGGCGCATGGCCCGGCCGATGGCCATCTTCATGGCCCGGCGGAACGAGGTGCGCTTCTCCAGCTGTTTGGCGACACTCTCGGCCACCAGCTGGGCGTTGACGTCGGGCTGCTTGACCTCAACGATATTGATGTTCACCGGCTTGCCGATGAATTTTTCGATGTTCTTGCGCAGCTTGTCGATCTCGCTGCCGCCCTTGCCGATGACCATACCCGGCTTGGCGCAGTGGATGTGGATGCGGATCTTGTTGGCAGTTCTCTCGATCTCGATGCGGGGGACGCCGGCGCCGTAAATCTCTTTTTTGATGAATTTACGGAGTTTGTAGTCCTCTACCAGGATATCGCCGAAAGCGTTATCCTTAGCAAACCAGCGGGAGTCCCAGTCTTTGATAATGCCCACCCGAAGACCGTGGGGATTTACTTTCTGGCCCATAGTTTACCTCCTCTTTCAGCTTATTCCTTTTCCTTGAGAACCATCGTCACGTGCGAGGTCCTCTTCAGGACGTGGAATGCTCTGCCCTGTGCTCTCGGGCGAATGCGCTTGAGCGTGGGGCCAGGACAAACGAAGCACTCTGCGACGTAGAGGCTGTTTTTGTCCATGTTGTGGTTGTTCTCAGCGTTCGCCATGGCCGATTTGAGGAGCTTCTGTAAGGGCTCGCTGGCAGACTTCGGGGTGTGCTTCAGAATGGCCATCGCCTTGTCGGCGGGCTGGTTCCGAATCAGGTCCAAAACGATCTGCACTTTTCTCGGCGCAATGCGCAAATGGCGAAGATAAGCTCTTGCTTCCATTTGGAATCCTCCTTTCGACCTTAACCTCTGTTGGATGTTTTGGAACCGGCGTGGCCTTTGTAGGTCCGGGTGGGGGCAAACTCACCGAGTTTGTGCCCAACCATGTCCTCAGTCACATAGACCGGTACGTGCTTGCGGCCGTCGTAGACGGCGAAGGTATGTCCAACGAAATCAGGGAAGATGGTGGAGGATCTGCTCCAGGTCTTCAGGACTTTCTTCTCGCCGGCCTCGTTCATGGCCAAAACCTTCTTCAGCAGGGAAGCCTGTACGAAAGGTCCTTTTTTAACGCTTCTGCCCATTTTCTATTTGCCTCCTTTCGATTACAGACGCCTACTTGGAGTTGGCGCGCTTGACGATGAACTTGTCGGACTGCTTGTGCTTCTTGCGGGTCTTGTGGCCCATGGTGGGTTTGCCCCAAGGAGTCACAGGAGAAGGACGGCCGATGGGGGATTTGCCCTCGCCGCCGCCGTGGGGGTGGTCGCAGGGGTTCATGACCGAGCCGCGGACGGTGGGGCGGATGCCCATGTGGCGCTTGCGGCCGGCCTTGCCCAGGTTCACGTTCTCGTGATCCACGTTGCCGACCTGGCCGATGGTGGCCATGCAGCTGGCGGGCACGTTGCGCAGCTCTCCGGAGGGGAGGCGGACCAGGGCGTATTTGCCCTCTTTGGCCATCAGCTGGGCGGAGTTGCCGGCGGAGCGCACCAGCTGGGCGCCCTTGCCGGGGTAGAGCTCGATGTTGTGGATGACGGTGCCGTCGGGGATGTTCTGCAGGGGCAGAGCATTGCCCGGCTTGATGTCGGCGTCGGGGCCGGCGATCACCTTGTCGCCGACTTTCAGGCCGACCGGGGCCAGGATGTAGCGCTTGTCGCCGTCGACGAACTCGATGAGGGCGATGTGGGCGGAGCGGTTGGGATCGTACTCCAGGGTCTTGACGGTCCCCTCCACGCCGAAGTTGTTGCGCTTAAAGTCGATGATGCGGTACTTTCTTCTCTGCTTCCCGCCGCGGTGGCGGACGGTGATGCGGCCGTAGCTGTTGCGGCCCGAATGGTTTTTCAGGGGGGCCAGCAGGCTCTTCTCCGGCTCTACTTTGGACAGCTCGGAATAATCGGTGACGGTCATCCCGCGGCGGCCCGGCGTAGTCGGTTTGTATTTCTTAATCGCCATTGGGTTTCACTCTCCTATTATCAGGCTTAGCGGAAGGGGTTTGCCCTCCCATACGTTGCCCCCGGCCTCGGCGGGCCGGGCGGGCGGTTACATCATGTTGTCGAAGAACTCGATCCCCTTGGAATCCTCAGCCAGGGTGACGATGGCCTTTTTCCAGGAAGGGGTGTAACCGGAGTTGCGGCCCATTCTCTTTTCGCGGCCGCGCACGCTGATGGTGTTGACCTTCGCAACCTTCACGCCGAAGAGCTCTTCCACCGCTCTGGCGATCTCCACCTTCTCGGCGTCTTTGGCAACTTTGAAGGTGTATTTCTTCAGCTGCATATTGGCCATGCTGGCCTCGGTGATGACGGGTTTGATGACGATGTCCTGTGCCAGGCGCATTATGCGTACACCTCCTCGAGTTTGGAGACGGCGTCCTGCGCGATGATGAAGGTATCGCAGTTCAGGATGTCGTAGGTATTCAGGGTGTTGATGAGGGCGGTCTTCACGCCGGGGATGTTGGCGGCGCTCTTGACGAGCTTGTCGCACTTCTCGGGCATGACGATCACGGCCTTCTTGCCGGCGCCCAGGGCGCCCAGCATCTCGCTGACGGCCTTGGTCTTAAAGCCCTCCAGCTCGATCTTGTCAACGACCACGACGCTCTCGCTGGCGGCCTTGGCCGACAGGGCGGACTTGAGGGCCAGTCTCTTGACCTTCTTGTTCAGGGAGTAGCTGTAGTCGCGGGGTTTGGGCCCGAAGACGATGCCGCCGTGGGTCCACTGGGGGGCCCGGGTAGAGCCCTGGCGGGCCCGGCCGGTGCCCTTCTGTCTCCAGGGCTTGCGGCCACCGCCTCTGACCTCGGTGCGAGTCAGGGTGGAGTGGGTGCCCTGGCGCTGGTTGGCCAGATAGTTGACCACAGCCGCGTGCATGACCGCTTCGTTGGGGGTAATACCAAATACGGCGTCGCTCAGAGTGATCTCGGAGACCTCTTTGCCGGCCATATTCAAAACTTTGACTTTAGGCATGTGCTTCTCCTCCTTCCACTAGGCTTTGACGCTGTCGGTGATGGCGACCAGGCCGCCGCGGGGGCCGGGGATCGCACCTTTGAGCGCAATGAGGTTATTCTCTGTATCGATCTTGACAATCTCCAAGTTCTGCACAGTGACCGTCTCGGCGCCCATGTGCCCGGGCAGCTTTTTGCCCTTGAACACCCGCGAGGGGGTGGAGGTGGAACCGTTGGAACCGGCGTGGCGGACCACAGGGCCGGAGCCGTGGGACTCCTTCAGGCGGTGGTGGCCGTAGCGCTTGATGGTGCCGGCGTACCCTTTGCCCTTGCTTGTCCCCTTTACGTCTACGTGGTCGCCCACCTGGAAGACGTCGGCCTTGATGATGGCGCCGACCTCCAGATCGCTGCCCTCCAGGGCAAACTCTCTCAGGTGCTTTTTGGGAGCCACGTCAGTTTTGTCAAAATGGCCCTTCATCGGCTTGTTCGTGCTCTTGACAGAGGCGTCGCCAAACCCGATCTGCAGGGCGCAGTAGCCGTCGTTTTCGGCGGTCTTCTTCTGCACGACCACACAGGGGCCCGCCTCGACAACAGTCACCGGGATGACCTTTCCCGCTTCGTCGAAAAGCTGTGTCATGCCAACTTTTTTTCCGAGAATCGCTTTGTTCATGTTTTTCCCTCCTTCGGTTATTGGTCGGCTTGCGCCGACATGACCTGCTTGCTGGGCAGGAAATCGCGCTTACAGCTTGATCTCGATGTCCACACCAGCAGGGAGCTGCAGGTTCATCAGACTGTCGACGGTCTTGTTGGAAGGCCGCAGGATGTCGATGAGCCGCTTGTGGGTCCTCCGCTCAAACTGCTCGCGGCTGTCCTTGTACTTGTGGACGGCCCGCAGGATGGTCACGACCTCTTTTTTGGTGGGCAGGGGGATGGGACCGGAGACCCGAGCGCCGGTGCGCTTTGCGGTCTCGATGATCTTCTCCGCCGATTTGTCGACCAAATTGTGATCGTACCCCTTGAGTCTGATGCGAATTTTCTCCTTGACTGCCACTTTAAATCGCCTCCTATTAGAATACATGTTTTTGGGGCGGTTTCAAAAACTAAACACTGACCCGGGTGTTTCATGTTGGGCCATAAAAAAACGAATACACTTGACGTGTGCAAGCATATCCGGGAATGGGCATGAAACGCCCTTTCAGCGACAGGGAACGGGCATAGCTGTCCCCTTCTCGCTGTGTTCAGTATTTACTGTCGCCCGGTTTAAAATCGGACATACTCCACGGAAAAACCCACACAGATGTGTGGCAACCTCCCGCTTCAACGCATATCTTGTGCAGTCACGCTTTATTATAATACACCAGCGCCGGGCCCATTGCAAGGCTTTTTTCAAAGTTTTTTGGGCAAAAAAGAGATTTTTCACCCTCCCTTTTGCCCCGGTTGGAGAATTTTCTCCAACCTTCGTCCGGCGCGTCCTCTTTGCCGCCCCTCAGCCGCCGTGGCGGCGCTTCCAGCGGATGTCGATGAAGACCACCGCCCAAAACAGGCCAAAGAGGGCCAGGATGTGCCAGGCCTTCATCACCGTGCGCCAAAAGCCTCCCGGCTGCACCCCGCCGGCCAGCACCCGCTGCCGGTCCCGCTTGGCCCGGCGGATGAACTCGCCCACATAGCGGTAGCTGGCCCGGGTCTCGCTCAGCTCCGCGGCGATGGCCCGTCCCTGCTCGCCGGCGCCCCGCACCTCGCCCTCGGCCCCGATCCCGCAGAGAAAGTTGCTTCCTATATATAAGAAGGTCGTTTTCTCCCAGCTGGCGGCGGCCTCCATCCCGGCGGACTCCTCCCCCAGCAGGTGGACGTTTCCGGCGCTGTCCACCGCCACCGTGTTTTTCATCCCGGTGGCCACATAGATGATCTGGCGCAGGGAGCCCACCTCGCACTGGCCGAAGGTGTTGTCCCCGGCGCTGACCAGGGTGCCGTCCCTGCGCAGGGCGATGGAGTGGTTGTAGGCCGCCGAGACGGCCACCACCCCTGTCTCCCCGCTGATGCTGCGCTGGCCGAACTCGTTGGCCCCGGCCGCCAGCACCTTGCCTCCGCCGGTGACCGCCAGCAGGTGGCCCCGCCCGGCCGAGAGGGTCTCCACCTCCTGCCACTGTTCCGCCCGCAGGAGCTGGTCCTCGTAGAGCCCCTCGCTCACCTGCAGCAGCTCCACCGTACCGTCCTTGAGGAGGGCCGCCACAAAGGTGCCCCCCACGGCGATCTGCTCCACCTTTCCCCGGGGGGTGAAGGCGGTCTCCCCGCTGGGGGTGAAGAGGGCCACCGAGCCGTCGGCGTAGAGGAGGCCCACCCGGTCGCGGAACTGGTCGAACTGGGTGACATTTTTCTGCCGTTTGAGGGCGGTGGCCAGCTCCTCCGGGCAGCCGGAGGAGACCGAGAGGGTGTTGTCGCTCCCCAACACCACCAGGTAGTCCCGCCCGCCGTTGACGGGGGAGGTGTAGGGGGTGACCTGCACCTTGTCCGCCGCCCGGGCCGGGGCGGGGAGGCAGAGAGCAAGGGAGAGGGCCATGAGAAGGGAGAGGGCCCGCCGCCAGAGCAGCCCCTTTTTGCCGGTTTGCGCCATTGCCATCTCCCTCGCCCCCTCTCTGCCGGGCCCCGCGGCCCGGCTGCCCTTTTTCGCTGTCCCCATTATAGTGTGCCGCGGCCCTGCCGTCAAATCGGGGGCGGCCCTCTGCCTGAAAAAACAGGGGGGCGCCCGCCGCATCCCCGCGGCAGGCGCCCCCCTGTTTCCGGCGAGTCCTTAGATGTGGGACTCGATGTATTTCACGATGTCGCCGACTTCCTTGATGTTCTCCACCTCTTCGTCGGGGATCTCGATGTCAAATTCCTCTTCCAGGCTCATCACCAGGTCGACCACGTCCAGGGAGTCGGCCTCCAGATCCTCCATGATGTTGGCCTCCATGGTGACCTTCTCTTCCTCCACGTCCAGCTGATCGCACAGGATCTCTTTGACTTTCTCGAATACCATATCATTTTCCTCCTATAAGAAAATACCAGTCTGCAAGATTGCAAAACATCGCCGCCAAAGCGGGTGGCGATTGCCTACATACTTGTATACACGTTTTGGCAGCGGCTGTCAATGGGTATTTGGAAAAAGGATGAAAAATCGTTGCTTTTCCCCACCCTGCCATCCAACTGCTCTCCAGGCCGCCCCCTTTGGCCCAGAATTCAAAAAAAATTCATCTTCCCCTGCCCTCCTCGCCGCTCAATTTGTGGTATAATGGCCGCAACGCGGCCATTGTGTCGAGATGCCGGTCAGGGCGCTGTGCCCCCGCTTCCCGCCCCATCCCGCCGCACACGACTGACATTTGGAGGAACTTATGAAACAGGGCAAGACCTTCGGCCTGATCGGGGAGAAGCTGGGCCACTCCCTCTCCGGCCAGATCCACAGCCGCCTCTTCGCTGCACTGGGCGCGGAGGCCCGCTACGACCTCATCGAGATCCCCCGGGAGGGGTTTGCCGACACCTTTCCCCGGCTGCTGGCCGAGTACGACGGTCTCAACGTCACCATCCCCTACAAGCGGGCGGTCCTCCCCTACCTGGAGGCCCTCTCCCCCGAGGCGGCCGACTACGGCGCGGTCAACACCGTCGACTGCGCCGCCCGCACCGGGCACAACACCGACGTGACCGGCTTCCTCCGCTCCCTGGGAGAGCGGGTCGAGGCCCTCTCCGGCGACGTGCTGCTGCTGGGGGCCGGCGGCGCGGCGCGGATGATGGCCAAAGAGGCCCTGCGGCGCTGCCGCTCCCTGACGGTGGCGGTGCGCGACCCCGGCAGCGAAAATGCCGCCTCCCTGCGCCAGGAGCTGGCGGGGGCGGCGGTGCGGTTTGTCCCCCTGGGACAGATCGAGGGGGCATACGACGCCCTGCTCAACGCCACCCCGGTGGGGATGTGGCCCCAGGTGGAGGGCTGCCCGGTGGACGAGTCGGTCATCGCCCGCTGCGGCTTTGTCTTTGACGCCATCTACAACCCCGCCGAGACCCGGCTGCTGCAGGCCGCCCGCGCCCTGGGCATCCCCGCCCTGGGGGGGATGGGGATGCTGGTGCTCCAGGCCGCCGCCGCCCAGGAGATCTGGCTGGGCCGGCCGGTGGACGGCGATCTGACCGGCGGGCTGGTCCGGTCGCTGGAGGGGACGAGCCATGCGGGATAACTACGCCCTGGTGGGCTTTATGGGCTGCGGCAAGACCACCGTGGGGCGGGAGCTGGCCAAGCGGCTGCAGTGCCCCTTCTGGGACTTGGACGCCGCCATCGCCCAGGGGGAGCGCCGGACCATCCCCGAGATCTTCGCCCAGCAGGGGGAGGCCGGTTTTCGGGAGCTGGAACACGCCTATCTAAAACGGGCCGCCGGGCGGCGAGGGGTCCTCTCCTGCGGCGGGGGGCTGGCCCTCTTCCCCCGCAACCGGGAGGTACTCAGCCGCCACTTCACCACCGTCTTTCTGGACTGCGATTTTGAGACCTGCTACCAGCGCATCCGCGCCTCCTCCCGCCCCCTGGTGCAGGACAAGAGCGAGGCCGAAGTGCGGGCCCTCTTTGAGAGCCGCTACCCCATCTACCAGGCCTGCTGCGACCTGCAGGTAAACGCGGCCCACTCCCCCTTTATGGTGGTGCAGGAGATCCTCAAGCAGCGCCGCCGCCACCGCTAGGACAGCCGAGAAAGGAAGCGCTTCAAGACATGATCGACTTTTCCATCTGGCAGGACCCCGAGACGGGGGAGCCCCTCTCCTTCAACCGCGCCCGCCGCGGCTTTGAAAACCCCCGCACCGGCCAGCTCTACCCCGCCGACAGCCGGGGCATCCTCCACTTCTGCGGGGCGGAGGATGCCGTCGGCCCCGACGCCGCCAGCACCCGCTTTTACGATCGGTTCGCCCCCTTTTACGAGGGGGGGCAGAAGCTCTATTACAGCCTCTACGGCGGCGAGCGGAAGGCCCGAAACGACTACCTGCAATACCTGCACATCCACCCCGGCGACCGGGTGCTGGAGGTTTCGGTGGGCACCGGGGCCAACATCCGCTGCCTTCCGCCCGAGGCCGACTACTACGGCATCGACCTGTCGGCGGGGCAGATCGAACAGTGCTTTTTACAAAAGCAGAGGCGCCGGCTCCCCCTCCACCTCTGCCAGGCGAACGCCGAGGCCCTCCCCTTTCGGGACGAGAGCTTCGACGCGGTCTTTCACGTGGGGGGCATCAACCTCTTCTCCGACCGGGAGGCCGCCATCCGGGAGATGGTGCGGGTCGCCCGGCCCGGCGCCCCCCTCCTCATCGCCGACGAGACCGAGCGGGTCGCCCGCCGCTACCAGCGCCTGCCCTTCTTCGGCACCCCCTTCCGGGGGCGGGAGGAGATCGTCCCCCCGGTGGACCTCCTTCCCCCCAACGTCACCGATGTGGCCCTGGCCGATGTCCGCCGGGGCAGCCTCTACTGTCTGACCTTCTGCAAAGCCCTCTAGGGGGCCGCAGAGAAGGGAGTGCCGCCGATGAGCAAGCACCTGTCCGCCGCCTTTTTCTCACCCGTCCGTCTCCTGGTCCTCGCCTTGGCCCTCGCCTCCTCCCTCTCCCTTGCCGGTTGCCAAAAGACCCTCAAAGGGACCGATGCGCTGGTTGGAAAAGGCGCGGGCGGAAATCCCCATTGCCGACGCGGAGAACACCGAGATCCGGTACGCCGGGCAGTGCGCGCAGGGGGATGACGCCCTCCTCTGGTTCATCTCGGGCAACGAGCACCAGGCGCACAGCTACCTGCCCATGGAGTGCACCGTGGTCGGGGAGGGGGAGTATGTCTTTGTGCGGAGCTATCGCCCCCTCCCCCGCAGCGGCAGGGACATCGTCGCCCTGCAGTGGAAGCGGGGGCTCGCCCTTTTGATCAACGACCCGCGCTGCACCACGGTCCGCCTCTCCGGCGGGGAGGGGACCCGCCTCTTTTCCATCGGGCAAGAGGGGTACCCCTACATCCTGTACAGCGAGACGCTGCCGTCGCGATACCAGTTTTTCGACGCCGAGGGAAACGAGCTCCTGTAAAGGGGCGAACGGCAGGCGCCCCCCCAATGCAAAAGAGCAGCCCGACCGATCTGCCGCCGGTCGGGCTGCTCTCTTTTTTTGTTCAATCAGTGGAAGGGGCTACTCGGCCAGGGCTTCCAGCACGGCCATCACCATCGCAAAGGTCCGCTGGAAGGAGGCCAGGTCCAGGCACTCGTCGGGGGTGTGGGCCCCGTCGGCGGTGGGGCCGAAGGCGATGATGTCCAGCGCGGGCAGTTTGTCCTTCAAAATGCCGCATTCCAGGCCGCCGTGAACGGCCTTCATCTCCATCTCCTTGCCGGTCTGCTCCTTGTAGATCTTCATGCAGAGTTCCCGCAGGGGGGAGTTGGCCTCGTACTTCCAGCCGGCCATGGGCTCGTTGATGTCGGCCTTCACCCGGCACATCTCAGCCAGGGTCGCCATCTCATCGGCCATGTGGTCGCGGACGGTGGGGTCGCTGGAGCGGATGAACTCGGTCATCTTCACGGTGTTCCCCTCGCACACCGCCACCCCCAGGTTGCCGGAGGTGACCACCAGGCCGGGGATCTCCATGCTCATGGTGTAGACGGCGTTGGGGAGCAGGTAGACAAAGCGGATCAGCTCGTCGCTGGAGGCGCTGTCCATCATCTGGGCGGCGGGCTCGGCGGCGGCTGCCTGCAGCGCAAAGCCGGGGTCGCTGGCCGCCAGCTCGGAGGAGATCTCCCCCGCCACCCGCTGGGCAATGGCAATGGCCTCGTCGGCCCTGCCGGTGGGCACGGCGATCAGGGCGTCGGACTCCCGGGGGATGGCGTTCATCTTCGAGCCGCCCGAGAGGCTCACCAGGTTCACCGGCATCGCCTTTTTGATGTTGTGCAGCACCCGCCCCATCAGCTTGATGGAGTTGCCCATCTCCTGGTCGATCATCATGGCCGAGTGGCCGCCCAGCAGCCCCCGCACCGCCAGGGAGACGGCCTCTCCGGCAAAGGGCACCAGCTCGGCCGACTTCTCAAAGTCGATGAGCAGCCCGCCGGCGGAGGAGACGATCATCGTCCCCTCGGGGCCGCAGTCCATGTTCAGCAGGTACTTGGCCTCCAAGTCGGAGCAGTCCAGGGCAATGGCCCCCAGCAGGCCGATCTCCTCCATCGAGGTGAAGACGCACTCCAGCGCCGGGTGACGGTAGTCGTCCCGGGCGAGGGCGGCCATCATGTAGGCCACCGCCACCCCGTTGTCGGCCCCCAAGGTGGTGCCCGAGGCGCGGAGGATGCCGTCTTTCACCTGTAGCTTCAGGGGGTCTTTTTCAAAGTCGTGTTCGGTGGCCTGGTTTTTCTCGCAGACCATGTCCAGGTGGCCCTGCAGCATGACAGTGGGCAGCCCCTCGCAGCCGGGGGAGGCGGGCTTCTTCACCACCACGTTGTAGGCGTCGTCCATCCGGCACCAGAGGCCCAGGTCCTTGGCAAATTGCATCACAAACTCGGCGGCAGCTTTTTCGTTGCGGCTGCCCCGGGGAATGGCGGAAAGCTCTTCAAAATAGCGCAGCGCGTCGGCCGGCTCGTATCCTTTGGTCACATACTCCATGGGGATTCGCCTCTTTCTCTCTGAAATTGCGCCACCGCGCCGGGGGAAGACCGCCCGGCCTGTCCGATGGCATTTGCCAACAGTATACTCTTTCCCCCGCCATTTTTCCAGTGGAAAGCGGCAAATCGCCGGGAGAAATTTCACCCCGCCCCGCCGCCGCATCTGTCTACTTTGCCCCTTTTTCCTTGGCAGGCAATTTCCCCTTGACAGGCGGGGCGGTCTGCCTTACACTCTATTTATACGATTATCGTATAATACGAAAGAAGGTTATAAATATGGCAAACCCCGATCCCCTCCAGGTGGCGCAGCTCTGGCACGAGGTGCTCATGTACAGCTCCACCCCCGAAGAGGTGGCCCGCTACCCCGAACTGATGGGCCGCTCCCCCCTCGAAATGCGCCTGCTGCTGATGGCCGGCGCGGCCCCCCACCTGCTGCTGCGGGACTACCTGGCGGCCCTCCACATCCCCAAGAGCACCCTCACCAGCGCCCTCAACCGGCTCGAGGGGCAGGGCTATCTCCGCCGGGTCATCAGCCCTCGGGACCGGCGCTCCTTCCAACTGGAACTGGGGGAGCGGGGGCAGGCCTTTCTGCGCAGCTACCTGGACTACCAGCGGGGGATGGGGGAGCGGATCCTCGGCGGCCTCACCCCGGAGGAGCAGCGGCAGTTGGCGGCTCTGTTGCAAAAGGTCGCCTCCTACATGCTCCCCCGCCAGGAGGGGGCGAGATGATGCGGGGCGGCGAGCGGTTTGCCGGCCGGATGGCGGGGAAGGTCGTCCTCCTCACCGGGGGTGGCGGGGGGATCGGCGTCGAGGCCGGCCTGGCCTTTGTCGAGATGGGGGCCACCGTCCTCCTCGCCGAGTGCGACCGGGAGCGGGGCCTTGCCGCCCAGCGGCGGCTGTGCGACCGGCGGCCGGGCAGCGGCGTCTTTCTGCCCGTCGACCTGGCCGACGAGGGGGATGTGGAGGTCCTATGCGAGGAGGTGGCGGCCCGCTTCGGCTGCCCCGACGTCCTCTTTCACAACGCCACCCTGGCGCAGATGGGGGCGGTGGAGGAACTGCCCCTCGACGCCTGGAACCGAAGTTACGCCGTCAACCTCCTCGCCCCGGTGCAATTGACCCGGGCCTTCCTCCCCGCCATGCGGGGGCGGGACAGCGGGGTGATCGCCTTTGTCTCCTCCTCCGGGGCGGCCCCCCACATGGGGGCCTACGAGGTCTTTAAGACCGCCCAGGCGGAGCTGGGTTCCACCCTCGCAATGGAGCTGGAGGAGACCGGCATCCACGCCTACACCATCGGCCCCGGGCTGGTGCGCACCGCCACCGCCGAGGCGGCCATCGAAATCGTGGCCGGGCGGATGGGGATGAGCCTGCCCGCCTTCTACCGCCAAAACGAGAGCCACCTCCTCAGCGCCGAGGCGGCGGGCTGGGGCTTTGCCCTCTCGGCCCTCTTCGCCCAGCGCTACCGGGGGCAGGAGATCGCCTCCATCCAGGTGCTGGGGGACTGCGGCCTCTCCCCCGAGGGGGCGCCGGAGCCGTCCGCCGAGGCCCCGGTGGACGGGCAGGCGGCCGCCCAGGCCTTACAGCGGGTGGCCGACACCTTCTTTGCCCAGTATCGAGGCTGGAAGGAGATGAATGTCTTCGAGCGCCAGTGGGTGCTGCGGGACTTTAAAAAGTCGGTGGGGCTGCCCGCTGACGGGGCGGCCGAAACCCTGCGGGAGCTGCTGCGGGCGGGACCGGCCGCCCTGGGCGCCCAGCGGGCGTTTCTCCAGCGGTTGCAGGGCTACTGGGAGCGGCAGTACACCCTTTTGCAGGGCTACGAGCGCGATCCCGCCCGCCGGGCGGAAAACAGCCGCATCGTGCAGGGCTGGGTGGAGGAGGTGGCCGCCCTCCTCGCCCTGCTGCCCTAGGAGGGGTGGCGGACAGACCCTGTCCCCCCCAAAAACACCTCGGCACAGACAAGAGCGCGCCGGCTATGACAGCCGGCGCGCTCTGATTTTGCCCTCTTATTTGCCCTCGTAAAAGCGGAACATCTCCTCCATCACCCGCTTGAAGCCCTCGCGGGAGACCTCCATCGAGACCCGGCAGCTGCGAAAGCCGCTGGGCCGGGGGGAGAAATCCACCAGGGTGCGGCCCCGGCTGGGGCCGTCCTCGGTCTCGATGTCCACGTGACACCGCTTCCAGGCGACGATGGAGGGGTCGGCCACGCAGGCCACCGTCATGCAGTCGCAGAGGAAGGGGGACGGGTCGTCGGACTTGGCGGTGATCAGGTCCTGCATCCCCTCGCCCCGCTCGGTCTTATAGCGCATGATCTCCCCGGTGAGCCGAGCGACGCGGTGGTCGCAAGCCAGCAGGTCGCCCCAGTCGCCGCTGGTGAGCTTGGCGCGGAAGATGGTCTCCAGCTCCACCATGTCCACCGGCACCCCGCTGCGAAAGACGATGTCCGCCGCCGTGGGGTCGGCCCAGAGGTTGTACTCGCCATAGGCGTTTTGATTGCCGTAGATGCGCGAGCCGCCCATGATGGTCAGGTTGGCGATCAGCCGGGCGGCGTCGGGGTACTTGGTCAGCAGGATGCCCAGGTTGGTCAGGGGCCCCAGGGCGATGATCTCCAGCCGTCCGCCGGCCTTGACCGCCTCGTCGTAGATCACGTCCCAGGCGTGGCGGGGGTCCTCCTGCTGGGGGGAGGCGGGGAGGGTCACCGTCCCCAGCCCCCGCACCCCGTGGGCAAAGGAGGCGTCCGACGCGGGGTAGAGCATCGGCGCCGCCGCCCCCCGGGCGACGATGGTGGACAGCCCCGCCTCCCGGCAGAGGTCGAGGGCGTTCTGGGTGGTCAGGTCGATGTTCACATTCCCCGCCACCGAGGTGACGGCGCGAATGTCGAACTCCTCCCGGCTGGCGGCCAGAAACAGGGCGACGGCGTCGTCGATCCCCGGGTCGCAGTCAATGATAAATGGGCGCTTTTCCATCTCTTGTCCCCTCCTCTAACCCAATTTGGCAATGCAGTCGATGAACAGCCGGGCAAATCCGTCCCGGTCGCCGCCCACCACCACGTCGATGTTGGCCTCTTTGCAGCCCACCCCGAAGGGGCGGATGTAGGTGGCGGTGCAGCCCCGGCTCAGGGACTTGCCGGTGTCCACCTCCACGTAAAACCGGCGGGTGTCGAAGAGCCCCTCCTTGATCAGCCAGGCGCTGACCACCGCGTCGTGCACCACCAGGTCGCGGCCATTGCCGCCAAAGGTGTCCTGGCAGTAGTCAAAGAGCTGGGCGCAGAGGGCCCCCACCCGCCCGCTGCGGCGGACCTCCTCGATCTCCTCGGGGCGCAGGGCCATCTTCTCGGTCACATCCAGCCCGCACATGGTGATGGGCAGCCCGCTGCTAAAGACAATGGCCGCCGCCTCCGGGTCGTGCCAGATGTTGAACTCCGCCGCCGGGGTGATGTTCCCGCCCGAGGTGGAGCCCCCCATCAGGCACAGCCGCTTGATCTTCCCCTTCAGCTCGGGATAGGAGAGGAGCAAGGCGGCGATGTTGGTCAGGGGGCCCAGGGCGGCGATCACCATCTCCCCCGCGGCCTCCCTGATCTTGGCCGCCATGAAGTCGACGGCGTTTTCCCCCAGGGACCCCCGCTGCGACAGGGGCAGGATCACCCCGTCCAGCGCCGTGGCGCCGTGGTAGGAGAGGGCCGGCCGGCACTCCCCCGCCAGGGGTTTGACACAGCCGGGGACCACCGGGATCTCCTCCCCCAGAAAGGCCACCAGCCGCAGGGCGTTTTCGGTGACATTGGGCAGCAGCCCGTTGCCGGGGACGGTGGTGATCCCCTGCAGGTCAAACACCCCGCTGCCCAGCGCCATGAAGAGGGCGGCCGCGTCGTCGTGCCCGGGGTCGCAGTCCATCAAAAGCGGAATTCGGTTCATCTTTCATCCTCCCTTTGCCTAACCTTTTTTCGTACCGTTTTATTGTATCAGCAAAGGGGCCGCACAGACAATACGGCCCCTTTTTTTCAGCGTTCCCACGGGAATCGCCCTCTTTTTTTGGCTAGTTTGCCCTCACTTCTCCCCGCCGGCAAAGGGCACCCTCTCGGCCCGGCAGATGCGACGGATCGCCTGGCTGCCGCAGATGAGGGCGATGGGCAGTCCGCCGGTGGTCTGGCACCACTGGCTGGCAAGCAGGGCGTTTTTCAGCCCCTTGACCCGACCGTCGGCCGCCATCTGCCCCGCGCCCGGCGTTTGGAGCCCTACCGGGCCAGCTTGGTGTACAGGTCGCCGATGATGCGGTCGCGGCGGACGCTGTAGACGTAGAGGATGGGGTGGTTGCAGGGGCAGATGCTGTAATACCCGTCGTAGGAGGGGATGGGGGCGGGTTCCAGCCGGGCCTCGGTGCAGTCCATCTCCAGCAGCCAGGCCACCGGGGCCACGTCCCAGATGGTGCGGCTCCAGAAGGGGCCCTGGCGGTTTCGCTCCGCCTCCTCCCTGGTGATGTCGCAGAGGTAATCGCAGAGCTGGTTTTTCCCCCGCAGCCAGTGCTCGATTTCGGGGCCGGTGGTGGTCAGGGCCGAGACCACCCCGTTGCAGGGGAAGAGCACCACCGGCACCCCGCACCCCAGGAGGACGCGGGCGGCGGCCACATCCTGCAGCATGTTGAACTCCTTGGTGTTGAACCACTCCAGCGCGTGGCCCCCCAGCCAGAGCACCACCACCTTGCGGGCAATGGCCGGCTCTATCAGCAGGGCCGAGGCCACGTTAGTGATGGCGCCGATGGCGATGACGTAGAGGGGGTCGCCGTCGGGGCGGGCCATGGCCCGGGCCACCAGGTCGCGGGCGGCCGACGAGTCCACCGGGGTCTCCTCGTCGGCCAAAAAGCGGTCGGAGCCGCGGTAGACCATCTGCCCGCAGTCCCCCTCCCGCCCCATCAGCGCCAGGATGCGGTGGGTCTCCTGGTAGCTGCGCTCCATCCCCTCGGCGGCGCTGGCCACCTTCTCGTTGTGAAAGGGGGCCGCGTAGATGGCCTGCAGGTCGATCCGCTCGGGGGAGCGGAGGATGTAGGCCAGGGCGAACTGGTCGTCCACCTCGTTGAAGGGGTCGGTGTCCAGCACCGCGCTCACCCGCCCGGCGGGCTTTTTGAGCCGACTCACGATGAATTCCGGCGGGATGTCGTGGGCCGGGGCCGGGTGGTCGTAGTGGATGTCCATAAACTCTTCCAGCAAACTGTGATAGCGCATGAAAAGCCTTCCTTTCTCCGGCAGGGCTTGCCTGCCCCAGTGGGGTCCCTCACTGCCCTCACTCTACCACATCCGCCGCCGGCTGTCTGCACCCGGCGGAAAAATTCCCCCTTTCGGGCAAAAAACGACCTGTCCCCGCAAGAGACAGGCCGTTTTTTCCCTCTTTTTTACCCCACCAGGTCGATGGGCAGGCTGGCCACCGCGTTCCAGCCCAGTCCGGCCAGGTTGCCGGCGCAGTACTCGTAGTACCCCTGGGAGGCGATCATCGCCCCGTTGTCCCCGCAGAGGGAGAGGGGCGGCAGGTAGAGGGCCAACCCCTCCTCCCGACAGCGCTCGCTCAACTTCCCCCGCAGCCCCGAGTTGGCGCTGACCCCCCCGGCCACCGCCAGGGTCTTGTAGCCCAGGTCCCGGGCCGCCGCCAGCAGGTTGTGGCAGAGGATGTCGGCCACCTTTTCCTGAAAGCTGGCGCAGATGTCGTCCACCGGCAGTTCGGCGCCCCGCTGGGCGGCGTTGTGGGCGGTGTTGATGACCGCTGTCTTGAGGCCGGAAAAGCTGAAGTCGTACTTCCCCGCCACCTTGGGGGTGGGGAAGGAGAAGGCCCCCTTGTCCCCCCGCTGGGCGGCCTTGTCCAGGGCGATCCCCCCTGGGTAGGGGAAGCCCAGGGTGCGGGCGGCCTTGTCAAAGGCCTCGCCCGCGGCGTCGTCCAGGGTGCGCCCCACCACCCGAAACGCGGTGTAGGAGAGCACCTCGATGATGTGGCTGTGCCCCCCCGACACCACCAGGCAGAGAAAGGGCGGCTGCAAGTCGGGGTGGGCGATGTAGTTGGCGGCGATGTGCCCCCGCAGGTGGTGCACCGGCACCAGGGGTTTCCCCGCCGAGTAGGCCAGCCCCTTGGCGAAGTTGAGCCCCACCAGCAGGCAGCCGATCAGCCCTGGGGCGTAGGTCACCGCCACCGCGCCGATCTCCTCCAGGGGGACCCCCGCCTCTTCCAGGGCCTGGCGGTAAATCTGCGAGATGGCCTCGGCGTGCCGGCGGGAGGCGATTTCCGGCACCACCCCGCCGTAGAGGCGGTGCTCCTCGATCTGCGAGGCCACCACATTGGAGAGCACCTCTCTCCCGTCCCTCACCACCGCGCAGGCGGTCTCGTCGCAGGACGACTCAATTCCCAGTACCAGCATCCTCTGCCGCGCTCCTTCCGTCACTCTCTAGTCGCAGGTTCAAAATCAGGGCGTCCTCGTCCGGCGCCCGGTAAAACCGGGGCCGCCGCCCCGCCGCCGCAAACCCCAGCTTGCGGTAGAGGGCCACCGCCCCCCGGTTGGAGGCCCGCACCTCCAGCGAACAGAGGGCGGCCCCCGCCGCCCGGCCCCTCTCCAGCAGGGCGAGCGCCAGGGCCTCGGCCACCCCGCGGCGGCGGCAGTCGGGCCGTACCGCCAGGGTGTTGATGTGCAGGTCGTCGGCCACCAGGGTGGCAAAGAGGTAGCCCGCCACCCGCTGCCCCCGGTCCAGGACGCAGAGGCAGAGGGCCCCCGGCGCCCCCGGCGCGGCCAGCACGTCGCCCCGGCCCCAGGCGCTGGGGCCGAAGGTCGCCGCCTCGATGGCCGCCACCTCTTCCAGCAGCGCTCCCTCGGCGGGGAGCACCGTCCAGCTAGCGGCCATCGGCGCCCAGCTCCTGCAAGATGCCGTTGACCGCCGCCGAGATCTGCGACAGACAGGCCCGGTAGGCCTCGATCCCCTGGCCGTAGGGGTCGGAGACGCCGCCCCCCAGCAGGTGCACCTTCTTCATGCTGCCGCTGTCGAGCACCGCCTCCAAGATCTCCCGGTGCTGCTCGGTCATCACGTAGATCTCGTCGGCGTCCTCCACCGCCCGCATGGTCAGGGTGCTCGAGCGAAAGTCCCCGCTGTCGATCCCGATCTCCGCCAGGGCGGCGGCCGCTTCGGGGGTGATGGTGTCCCCCGGAAAGGCGGAGAACCCGCAGCTTGCGCAGGTGATGCTCTCATCCCTGCACCGGGCGCGAAACACCAGCTCCGCCATGGGGCTGCGGCAGGTGTTGCCGGTACAGGCGAACAGGATTTTCATTTCGCACTTCCCTCCGTCACTCTCGTTGTCTCTGTCATCCCTTGGCCAGGTACCAGTTGACGCCGGTGTGGGCGTCCACCACCAGGGGCACCGCCAGCGCGGCCGCGCCCTGCATCTCCTCGGTCACCAGGTTGGCCACCCGCTGGGCGTCTTCCTCCCGCGCCTCCACGATCAGCTCGTCGTGCACCTGCAAAATCAGTTTGGCGTCCAGCCCCTCGTCGCGCAGCCGCTCCCAGACCCGGCACATGGCGATCTTGATGATGTCCGCCGCCGTCCCCTGGATGGGGGAGTTCATGGCCATCCGCTTGCCCAGCGCCTGCAACACCTTGTTCTTGCTGGCCAGCTCCCGGATGTACCGGCGGCGGCCGTAGAGGGTGGTGACGTACCCGCAGTCCCGGGCGTCCTCCACCGTTCTCTCCATAAAGGCGCGCACCCCCTGGTAGGTCTCCAGGTAGCCCTTGATGTAGGCGTCCGCCTCGGCCACCGATACCTCGATGTCCTGCGCCAGGGAGTAGGCGCCGATGCCGTAGACGATGCCGAAGTTGACCGCCTTGGCCCGGCGGCGCATCTGGGGGGTCACGAAGTCCAGCGGCATCCCAAACACCTGGGAGGCGGTGATGGTGTGGATGTCCTGCCCGCTGCGAAAGGCCTCGATCATCCGCTCGTCATCTGCCATGTGGGCCAGCACCCGCAGCTCGATCTGGGAGTAGTCGGCGTCCACCAGGGTGTAGCCCGGCCGGGCCACAAAGAACTTGCGCAGCTCGCTGCCCAGGGGGGTGCGCACCGGGATGTTTTGCATGTTGGGCTCGGTGGAGGAGATGCGCCCGGTGCGGGTCTCGGTCTGGTTGAAGCGGGAGTGGATCCGCCCGTCCTCCCGCACCACCTTCAACAGCCCCTCCACATAGGTGGATTTGAGCTTGGTGTAGCTGCGGTAGTCCAGGATGTCCTGGATCACCGGGTCCTTGCCCAGCAGGCCGTTCAGGACGTCGGCGTTGGTGGACCAGCCGGTCTTGGTCTTCTTGCCGTGGGGCAGCCCCAGATCCTCAAACAGGGCGACGCCCAACTGCTGGGGGCTGTTGATGTTGAACGACCGCCCCACCCGGTCGAAGATGCGCTGCTGCACCTGGGCGATGTCCAGGTCGAGCATCTCCCCGTACTGGCGGATGCCCTCGCAGTCCACCGCGACGCCGGTCTCCTCCATGTCGCAGAGGACCTGGGCCAGGGGCAGTTCGATGCGCGCCAACAGCTCGGTCTCCCCCGCTGCCGCCAGCTTCTCTTGCAGGGTGGCGAGCAGGGGCATCAGGGCGGCGAGCTCCCCCTTCTGGGGCAGCTCTTCCTCCAATGAAAAGGCCGGGGCGGCCCCGTACTCGCCGATGAGCGCCTCCAGCTGGTAGGCGCTGGCGGTGGGGTTGAGCAGGTAGGCCGCCAACATCCCGTCAAAGGCGATCCCCGCCGCCTCGGGCAGCAGGTGGTAGAGGGCCTTGCTGTCAAACACCCACTTGGCGACCGTTTCATCTGCCAGCAGGGGGGCGATTTCGGCGAGGCCGGGGTAGAGGGCCACGTCCGTCCCCCGCACCGCCGCCCAGCGGCCGTCCTCCAGCGCCAGCACCCCCACCGGCCCCTCGCCGGCGGGCAGGGCGTCGGCCACCCGGGCAGAGGGCAGGGGGGCGGCCTCTTCCCCGCCCTCGGGGGCGGGGGCCGCGCCGTCGGGGTGCAGCCCCAGGCGGCCGATGAGCGACTGCATCTCCAGCCGGGAGAGGGTCTGGTAGAGCCAGCCCTCGTCCGCCGGGGCGGTCTTGTAGTGGCTCAGGTCCCCGTCGATGGGGACGTCGGTGCGGATCTCCGCCAGCTGGCGGGAGAGGTAGGCCGTCTCCCGCCCCTTTTCCAGTTTGGCCCGCACCCCCGGTTTGATGGCCGGGTCGTCCAGGTGCTCGTACACCCCGTCCAGGGTGCCGAACTGGGCGATCAGGCTCAGGGCGGTCTTCTCCCCGATCCCCGCCACCCCGGGGATGTTGTCGGAGCTGTCCCCCATCAGGGCCTTGACCTCGATCATCTGGATGGGCTCGACCCCGTAGCGCTCCCGGATCGACTCGGGGGTCAGCACCTCGGACTTCTGGGTGGTGGAGAGGCGCACCGACACCCTCTCGCCGATGAGCTGGTAGCTGTCCCGGTCCCCGGTGCAGAGGACGCAGTCCTCCCCACCCTCCCGGCAGAGGCGGGCGAAGGTGCCCAGGATGTCGTCGGCCTCAAACCCCTCCACCGCCAGCAGGGGGTAGCCCATCTTCTGCAAAATCTCCTTGAGCAGGGGCAGTTGCTGGGCCAGCTCGTCGGGCATCCCCTTGCGGCCGGCCTTGTACTGGTCGTACTGCAGGTGGCGGAAGGTGGGGGCCCGCAGGTCAAAGGCAATGGCGATGCCGTCCGGCTCCACCTCCTGCCGGATGCCCAGAAGGATGTTGAGAAAGCCGTAGATGGCGTTGGTGTAGCTGCCGTCCTTGGTGGTCAGCAGCTTGATGCCGTAAAAGGCCCGGTTGACGATGCTGTTGCCGTCGATACAAACGAATTTCATCCCAGTCTCCCCTCCCCCGGCGGCCGTTCGGCCCGGGGCGATATGCGCGCAAAAACAGATGGTATTAGTATACCACAAAAACCGCCCGATTGGTTGTATCCCGCCGGCTTTTTTGGTAAAATACAGCGTGTGCCCCGGGGCCGGCCGGCCCCGGGCCAAATTTCGAGTACCTGAAAAGAGGAGGGATCGCCGTGTTGACAGTCGGCGGCAGGGAAATCGCCTGCCCAGTGAGTCTGGCCCCCATGGCCGGGGTGGCCGACAGCGCCTTTCGCCAGCTCTGCAAGGAGTTTGGCTGCGGCCTCCTCACCAGTGAGATGGTCAGCGCCAAAGCCCTCACCATGAGCGACCGCAAGACGAAAGACCTGTTGCGCCGCGCCCCCATCGAGGCCCCCTTTGCCATTCAGCTCTTCGGCGATGACCCGGAGATCATGGCCCGGGCCGCCGAACTGGTGATGGCCTGGAAACCCGATTTTATCGACATCAACATGGGCTGCCCCGCCCCCAAGATCGCCGGAAACGGCAGCGGCAGCAGCCTGATGAAAAACCCGCCTTTGGCGGCGGCCATCGTGCGGGCGGTGGTGGCCGCGGTGGAGGTGCCGGTGACCGTCAAGATCCGAAAGGGGTGGGATGAGCACTCGGTCAACGCCGTGGAGGTGGCCCTTCTCTGCCAAGAGGCGGGGGCCGCCGCCGTCGCCGTGCACGGCAAGACCCGGGAGCAGATGTACGCCCCCCCGGTGGACCGCGCCGTCATCCGCCAGGTGAAGGAGGCCCTCTCGGTGCCGGTCATCGGCAACGGTGAGATCGACTCCCCCGAGGCTGCGGCGCAGATGTTTGCCGAGACCGGCTGCGACGGCATCATGGTGGGGCGGGGCGCCCTGGGCCGCCCCTGGCTCTTTGCCCAGATAAACGAGTACCTGCAGACCGGCGAGGTGTGCACCCGCCCCACCCCCCGCCAGAAGATGGCCTGCCTGCTGCGCCAGGCCGAACTGGCCATTGCCCACAAGGGCGAAAAGCGGGCCATGGCCGAGATGCGCAAACACGCCGCCTGGTATTTTAAGGGGGGGCGGGGCGCCTCCAAACTGCGGGCCAAGGCCGGCACCCTCACCACCTATCAAGCCCTGGAGGAGATGACCAAGGAGGCCCTGGACTTGGGCTGCCTGGAAAATGGATAAAGTCTGCACCCGCAGAAGAAGGCCCTCTTTTTAAAGGGGGCCTTCTTCTCTCTCCGGCCGCGCCTCTTTCAGCGCCCACTCGCAGCACTGCAAAATCAACGAGTTGAGCGAGGTCCCCACCTCTGCCTTGGTTTGCAGCCGTTTTCCGCATATTGCCCCAGTGGGGCGAACCGTTATGGCAGCCAGCTCTTTGGCAGCTGATTGGCGAAAAATCGGCGGCGTCCCGCACCCTTGCCCCGCCGGTTATTCTACAACGGCCATAGACCATTGCATTATTCAATGCAATGGTCTATTATTTATCATATTTTATACTTGCTTTTATTCAAACATACAGGGCAACCATTTGGGGGGAGAGTTATGCTAAAATTGTGCGTGCTTGAAAAATTGAATCAGATGGGGAAAACAAAATATTGGCTCTACAAACAGATGGGGATGAGCTATCAAAACTTTAGTAGGATGGTAAACGGCGAAACCCGATCCATCAAGTTCAGCAATCTGGAACTCTTGTGCAATATCCTGGACTGCGAGCCCGGGGATCTATTTGTATACGAAAAGTAGCTCATCTTCTCTGGGCAAAGTACGCTTGCTTTTTTAAACGCCTGTTTTCTGCGCTGCACTCAAAAAGATGTTCTATCGGAGAAGGGTTTGGAGGCAAACTGTCTGTTATGCCCCCAAACCCTTTTCCTGTTTACTATTAAACGCATCTGCTTGAACCTGCCTGGATACCCCTTCCGCCAATTCCCACAGACGCTGGACGAAGACCGCCGCCGCATCATGATTCGCGGCGGGCGGTGTCTGGCAGTCTGTCACGCCCTCCCCTGTCAGCCGGCACCCCTACGAAAAACCGCGGCAGTCCGCAGAGTGCTTGACCTCCATATTGTCGAGGGAGTAGCGGCAGCGCTGGGAGACCAGTTCGTTGACCGAAATGTCTTTTTTTGAGGCACACTTTGCCAGCTCGTCCACCAGTTCTTTTTTCAGTCGGAAGGTCTTACTGACGTACTCCTCTTTTCTCACTTCAAACACCGCAACCACCTTTCTTGCAAATTGCGTTGTGAGACAACCTGCACCCTTCCCCTAAAAACTTCAACTTAGGGCCAAAAATATTTTCGCTTTCTCCGCGCAATTCCAGCTTTCCTGTCTCGCGTTACCCACTTTTGTTTCATTTTAACAGAAAGCAGGGATACAAGCGGTTGCAAAAGTGAGACAAGCCAAAATAAAGGTGGATTTGCATGGAACGGTCGAAACAATCGACCTGCTGTTGACAGGGTAGATAAGCCCCAACGAATGTCCAGAAGGCAAAGTCGTGCAAGATAGATTCGCCTATTTTCGCTCTTGCGGCATGCTGGAGCGAGAAATCGGATACGCCAGAAGCAAGCTGGAAGAGCGCTTGGGAATTGAAAATGAAGGCGAAGACATGATGGCCATCGCGCGCAGCTGCGAATGGATGCAAGAACTCCTCGCCAAAAAAATATATTTTTACGCCCGCTATTTTGCCCTGCAAGAATTTTTAAAAGAACAACTTTGGTAAACAAAAGGGAACTGCGCCGAATCGGTGCAGTTCCCTTTCATTTGACAGATAAAATGAACTCAACGGCGGCTTCCCCCGCCAATTTCCACAGATGTGGGGGCGTCCCCCGCGGCGGGCGGTGTCCGCCAATCCCTCGGGCCGCCCCCTTCTTCACCGGGCAGCGAGCCCGGGGCGAAAGTGCGCGCCGCCCGTCTTTTTGGCCGGGGCTATCCCCTCTTGCAGACCAGCAGGGCGTGGTTGCTCATCCCGGTGCAGGACTCGCTGTTCGCCATGCTGTCCAGCAGCGGTCTCATCCGCTCGAACTTTTCATCGTCCATGGCCTCGACGGCGCTCATGGTCACAAAGAAATCGGTGCCGAGGTTTTTCACCTTCTCGAAGCCGTATCTCCGGGCGACCGCCTCGATCTCCTCGGGCATGGTGTAGAAAAACAGGTCAGGGTTCAGGTCGTCCCTGCTCTGCTCCAGCAAAAACGCGTTTGCCCGCTCGTTGGGGTAGCGCTCCCTGAGCTGGTCGTGCACGCAGCCGCCCGCATAGACGCCGACCCGGCTGATGTAGGCAAAGGCGGCCACCCCACCCCGCCTGCAGATCCGCCTGCACTCGGAAAACACCAGTTCCCGCTCGTCCGGGGGCAGGTGGTACAGGGGTCCGAGGCAGAGGACGACGTCGAAGGCGCCGTCTGAAATCTCCCGCAGACAGGTGGCGTCCCCCAGCTGCGCTCGCACGTTTGCAAGCCCCCTCTTGGCCGCCTTTTCCCGGAGCGCCGCGACGTGTTCCGGGACCAGGTCCACCCCCAGGTACTCCCGGCACCGGTCGGCGAAGTGCAGGGCGTAGTAGCCGGTGCCGCAGCCCAGCTCAACCACCGACGCGCCCTTGCCGACATACCCGTCCAGGTGGCGCTTGGTGTAGTAAAATTCCAGCCCGGCGTACCGGGACTGGGTGGCCCGGCCCTCCTCCTCGCCGCCCCGGTACTTCTCCCGGATCTCGCCCTCGTTCCTCGCCATCTTTCCTCTCCCCTCCCCTTTGCGGGGCGCCCTACTCGAACGCCTTCTGCGCGGCGGCCTCCTCCACAAATTCCAGCGGGTGCTGGATGAGGGCCGCCACCTCCTGTGCGCTGTGGCCCGCGGCCAGGTAGCGCCGGGCAATCACCCCCATGTCCTCCCCCACCTCGATCAGGTGGCCGTCCGGGTCGTAGAGGCGCACCACCCGCTGTTTCCACTCCTGCTCCTTTGGCGGACCGGCCAGCTCGACCCCGCCGTACCTCTCCACCCGGGCGAGGAAGGCGTCGAAATCGTCCACCTCGAAGTAGAGCTCCATGTTGTGGCTGCGCGAGGCCACCGATGCCGGTTCCAGCCCGGTCAGCCAGGCAAAGTCCTCCTGCACGGCAAAGCCGCCGTCAAAGGTGACGTTCTTGCCCAAATCCAGGCTCACCTTCTGCCCGAAGAGGGCCCCGTAAAAGGCCTTCGAGCGCTCCACGTCCTGCACCGCCAACAGCGGCAGCCGGTATTTGATCTCCATCCCTCTATCCCTCCATCTCGTCCAGGCTGCGGTAGTAGCCCGGCATCAGCTTTTCCAAAAAGTAGTCCACCTCGGGCAGGCGCATCTGCCGCAGGTCCCTCTCCTGGGCGGCCTTGGCCGCCCCGAACTCGGTGTTGCCGCTCTTCTCCTCCTCGATGCACTTGGCCAGGGCCGACAGCTTGTCCGCCGCCTTCACCAACTGCTCCACCTCCGGGTCGGCAAAGGGCTCAAAGTAGCGGGCAAAGTCGGGGCGCAGCTCTTCGGGCAGCATCCCCAGCAGCCGCTCGTCGGCAATGCGCTCCACCTGTTTGTAGGCCCCCCGGATCTCGTCGCTGTAATATTTGACCGGGGTCGGCAGGTCGCCGGTGATGATCTCGCTGGCGTCGTGGTAGATGGCGCAGAGGGCCAACTGCCCCAGGTCCACCTGTCCGCCGTAGAGGCGGTTGCGCACCGCCCCCAGCCCGTGGGCAATCATCGCCACCTCCAGGGCGTGTTCCGACAGGTTTTCGGTGCGGTTGTTGCGCATCAGCCCCCAGCGAGCAATGTATTTCATCCGGGAGACCATCCCGTAAAAGTTGTACTCTGCCATTCCAAACCATCCTTCCCAAAATCGGCCGCCGGTTTTTCACAGGTTGCACAAAGCGGCCCAAAAGGCCCAAATCCGACGGAAAAATGTGCTATAATGACCGCAAGCGGTTGTCGCCCGTCCCGGGCGGCCGCCCTTTGGCGGCGGTATCCGGCCGCAGGGCAGGGAGCAGACGACATTTGCACCTGCCCGGTCCCCCGCACGCACAGCCGTTTTGCGGCCATTATACCATGAAAGAGAGAAAGCAGGAAGTGAGCATGCAGCCAACCTCCCCCCTCGCCGGCAATGCCGCCGGCCAGAAAGAGCGCACCGCGGCGGTCTTTTTTCTCTGCTGCCTGATGGCGGCCCTTTTTTTGCTGCCCTTTGTGGTGGCCGACGGAGGGGTCTTCCTCTACTTTGGCGACTACAACGTGCAGGAGATCCCCTTTTACCAGCACGTCCACCAGTTGGTGCGCAGCGGCCGCTGGTTCTGGGACCTGGGCACCGACTTGGGGGTCAATTTCATCGGCTCATACAGCTTTTACATGCTGGGCAGCCCCTTCTTCTGGCTGATGCTCCCCTTCCCCACCAGCTGGGTGCCCTACCTGATGGCCCCCATGTTCTGCCTCAAATTCGGGGTCTGCGGTCTCACCACCTACGTTTACCTGCGCCGGTTTGTACAAAACCGGGACTACGCCATGCTGGGGGCCATCCTCTACGCCTTCTCCGGCTTCACCGTCTACAACATCTTCTTCAACCACTTTGTGGACGTGGTGGCCATCTTCCCCCTCCTCCTCATCGGGCTGGAGCGGTATGTGGTCGACGGCAAAAAGGGCGGCTTCGCCATCGCCGTGGCCCTGAACATGATGCTCAACTACTTCTTCTTTGTGGGGCAGGCGTTCTTTTTGCTCCTCTACTTCCTCTGCCGCCTGCCCTGCCGGGAATTCCGCGTCACCCCCCGGGTCTTCTTCGGCCTCGCCTTTGAGACCGTTCTCGGCTGCATGGGGGGGCTGGTCCTCTTTTTGCCGGGCATCCTCGCCGTCCTCGGCAACCCGCGGGTGGACAACTTCCTCTTCGGCCAGAACCTGCTGTTTTACGGCGAGACCCAGCGCTACGGCGGGCTGCTCTCCTCCCTCTTCTTCATGCCGGAAGTCCCCTCCCGGCCCAACTTCTTCCCCCAGGAGTGGGCCAAGTGGTCCTCCATGTCGGCCTGGCTGCCCCTCTTTTCCCTCACCGCCCTCATCGCCTATTTTCGCACCGTCAAAAAGAGCTTTGTCAAGCGGGCCCTCGTCGTCTGCGCCGTGATGGCGGCCGTCCCCATCCTCAACAGCGCCTTTTACGCCTTCAACAACTCCTACTACGCCCGCTGGTTTTACATGCCCATCCTCCTGATGTGCCTGGGCTCGGTCAAGGCGCTGGAACTGCCGGGGGTCTCCTTTCGCAAGCCCGCGATCGCCACCGGGGTGGCCATCGGCTGCTTTGCCCTCATCGGCCTGGTGCCGGCCAAGAAGTCGGGCAAGATCGTCCTCGGGGCCGAGGCGGACACTCTTCGCTTCTGGGTCTGGATCGCCTTTTCGGCGGCCTGCCTGGCCCTTTTCTGCCTGCTCCTGCGCCGCCGGCGGGAGCACCCCCTCTTCTTCCGCACCACCCTGGCCTGCCTCTGCGCGGTGAGCGTGGCCTACTCCCTGGTCTATCTCAGCTGGGGGCGCAAGTACTCCTACGGCAGCGACTACATGCGAAACACCGCCCTCGCCGGCGGAGCGGGCATCGTCCAGCAGGACGACAGCGGCTTTTACCGCAGCGACTACTACAGCGCCATGGACAATTTGGGGATGTTCTGGCAGACCAACACCATCCAGTGCTTTCACACGGTGGTGCCGGTCTCTCTCATCGAGTTTTACGAGTACCTGGGCGTCACCCGGGACGTCCACTCCAACCCGCCCATCGAGCAGTACGCCCTGCGAAACCTCCTCTCGGTCAAATACCTCTACGACGACCAGAGCTTTGCCCAGTCCGCCCCCATCGGGCAGCTGCCGGGCTACCTCTCGCTGGGGCGGCGGGGCGACTTTGAGGTGTACCAGAACCAAAATTACCTGCCCATGGGCTTTGCCTACTCCCAGTACATGACCCAGTCCCAGTGCGACGCCCTGGCCCAGTCCATCCGCTCCCGGGCCATGCTCCAGGCCGTCCTGCTGGACGAGGAGGGAATCAACGAGAACCAGGACCTGCTCTCCCCCGCGCCGGACATGCTGGACGCCGAGTTGGAAAGCTACAACCTGAAAGCCGACTGCGACGCCCTGCGCGCCCAGTCCGCCTACGCCTTTGAGGAGACCCGGACCGGCTTTCTCTCCCGCACCGACCTGGCGCGGGAATCCCTGGTCTTTTACAGCGTTCCCTACGACAAGGGGTTCACCGCCACCGCCAACGGCAAACCGGTAAAAATCTACCGGGCCAACGCCGGTTTCATGGCGGTGCGGGTCCCGGCAGGGGAGTGCGAGATCGTCTTTTCCTACGACCCGCCCGGCCTCACGGTGGGGAAATGGGCCTTTGTGGGCTTTGCGGGCATCTACCTGCTCTACCTCCCCCTCTGCCTGCGCTCGGCCCGCCGCCCCGGCCCCCCCGCCCGCCGCATCCGGCGGGCGCGCTGAAGGGCGCTTCAAAAAATAGCCCCTTTTTTTGGCGGAAAGGGCAATTGAAAAGACCGGGCAAACCGGCTATGATGAAAGGTACAAAATGGGAGGGAATCTATTCCCCCGCCAATGGACACAGACAAATTCGCGATGCGATATGAGGAGGCCTGACAGATGGGCGATTACAGAGCACTGCAAAATGGAAGCGACATCCGCGGCGTTGCGTTGGAGGGGGTCGCCGGCGAGCCGGTGAACCTCACCGAGCAGGCCGCCCGGGAGCTGGCGGCCGCCTTCGCCCTCTGGCTGTCCCAGAAGACCGGCAAGCCCCTGCCCCAACTCACCGTCTCGGTGGGACGGGACTCCCGCCTCTCCGGCCCGGCCCTGCTGGCGGCCGCCGCCGAAGGGCTGCAGGACGCCGGGGTATCGGTGGTCGACTGCCAGATGGCCTCGACCCCGGCCATGTTCATGTCCACCGTCCTGCCCGGCCACGGGTACGACGGGGCCATCATGATTACCGCCAGCCACCTGCCCTACAACCGCAACGGGCTCAAATTCTTCACCAGAGAGGGCGGACTGGAACACGAGGACATCGAGGCCCTGACCGAGCTGGCCCTGGGCGAACTGCCCAGCGGGCAGAGCGCCCCTGTGCGCCAGGCCGACCTGATCTCCGACTACGCCCTGCACCTGGTGAAGAAGATCCGCGAGGGGATCGACGACCCCGACCACTACAACCAGCCCCTGCAGGGCTTTAAGATCGCGGTGGACGCGGGCAACGGCGCGGGCGGCTTCTTCGCCCAGAAGGTGCTCTGCCCCCTGGGGGCCGATGTCTCCGCCTCCCGCTACCTCGACCCGGACGGCCGCTTCCCCAACCACGTGCCCAACCCCGAGGACCCGGCCGCCATGCGCTCCATCATCGAGGCGGTGAAGGAGGGGGGCTGCGACCTGGGTCTCATCTTCGACACCGACGTGGACCGGGCCGGCGCGGTGGACCGAAACGGCAAGGAGATCAACCGCAACCGACTCATCGCCCTGCTCTCCTGCATCGTGCTGGAGGACTGCCCCGGCGGCACCATCGTCACCGATTCGGTCACCTCCAGCCACCTGGGCGCCTTTATCGAGGAGCTGGGCGGGGTGCACCACCGTTTCAAGCGGGGCTACAAAAACGTCATCAACGAGTCCATCCGCCTGGCGAAGGAGGGGGTCCCCTCCCCCCTGGCCATCGAGACTTCGGGCCACGGCGCCCTCAAGGAAAACTACTACCTGGACGACGGCGCCTACCTCTGCGCCAAGATCCTCATCAAGGCCGCCACCCTGCGGCAGGTGGGCAAGACCATCGACACCCTGCTGGCCGATCTGCAGGAACCGGCCGAGGCGGTCGAGCTCCGCTTCAAAATCAAGGTGCCCGACTTTGCCGCCTACGGCAAGCAGGTGTTGGCCGACCTGGAAAGTTATGTCGACGCCCAGCCCGGCTGGGAGAAGGCCCCCCAGAACCACGAGGGCATCCGGGTCAGCTTCTTCGACGAGGGGGAGCGGGGCTGGTTCTTGCTGCGGATGTCCCTGCACGACCCCATCCTGCCCCTGAACATCGAGAGCGACGACTGCGGCGGGGCCAAAAAAATCGCCGAGAAGGTCTACGGCTTCATCCAGCGCTACGACCAACTGGACATTCAGCCCCTGAAAACCTATCTGGGCCTCTGACGCGCAAAAAAAGAGAGAGCGGCCGCCAACCGGGCGGTGGCTCTCTCTTTTTTTCATTGTCCTACTGGGGCCAGCTCTCCAGGCAGAGGCGGCAGGCCTCCCGGTCCACCGAGGGGGGCAGGGGCTGGATGCCCGGCCGGGCCCGACCGGCCAAAATCTCCTCCAGGCTCAACAGCTGCAGGGCGTACCCCAGGTCCATCACCTCCAGGGGGTTGCCGGCCCCCGCCGCCAGGTTGATGGGGTTGGCGCTCTGCAGCAGGTAGGCGCTCCTGTCGGCAAAGCGAAACTCCTCGATCTCGCCGGGCAGCCGCCGGACCTCCCGGGCAGTGGCCCGCAATCCCTCCACGTCGATTTCCATGTTGTAGTGGCCGGCGTTGCAGAGGATCGCCCCGTCCCGCAGCAGGGGCAGGTGGCGGGGTCCCAGCACGTCAAAGCGGCCGGTGACGGTGACCACCAGTTCCGCCCGGGGCAGCAGCTCCTCCAGCGCGCCGGTGCGATGCCCCTCCACCCGGGCCTTGAGCAGCCGCACCGGGTCGGTGTCCCAGACCATGGTCTGGGCCCCCAGGGCCCGCAGCCGCTGGGTGATCCCCGCGCCGCAGTAGCCGTAGCCCACCACCAGCACCGGCTTGCCCCCCAGCAGCATCGAGGTGGCCCGCAGGATCCCGTCCACCACCGACTGGCCGACCCCGGCCTCGTTTTCGATGAGTCGCTTCACCGGCGAGTCGTCGATCACCAGCAGGGGGAAGTCGGGGGCGATCCCCTCCCGCTCCAAAATCAGCCGCCCCGAGCGGGTCTCCTCGATCCCCCCCAGGGGCCGCCAAGCGGGGGCCTCCCGCGCAAACTGCTGCAGGATGCCCGCGCCGTTGTCCATCAACAGGTCATAGGGCCCCTCGGCCAGGGCTGCGCGGAGGTTTTGCCGCAGGTCCTCCAGCCGGTCGCCCCGGCCGGCAAGCACCGTCACCCCCGGCAGACCAGCCAGGTAGGCTGCCGTCCCCGGTTTGGTGGAACCCAGGTTCCCCACAAAGACGATCCGCTCGGCCCCGCCCCGCAGCAGCACCTCGGTGCGCACCGCGGCCTTGGGCTCACAGTGCATGCAGATGAGGAGGGAGCGCCCCGCAAAGGGCTTCTCCCGCCCGTAGCGCTCGCCGAACTGGCGGAGCACCGGCATCTTGGCCCGCCGCCAGGCGACTTCCGCCTCCCCCTGGGGCGCCAGGGCCCGGTCGTCGATTTTGGATCGCAGCATCTCTTCGTCCTCCTTCGCATTTCTCTCTCCATCATACTCCCTCCCCCGCCGGGCCGTTAGGACAAAGGTCACACTTTCTCTTTTTCCTCCTTGGAGGTATAATGGGGGCACAGAAAGGGGCGATCTGCCGTGACCCTGCGAGAAGCTGCCGTCGGCGATTTGGATTCGCTGTTGCACCTCTATCTCCACCTGCACGAGACCGCTCTCCCCCCGGAGGGGGAAGGGCTGCGCGCCGCCTGGCGGCAGCTGTTGGACGACCCCGGCTGCCACCTGATCGCAGTCGAGGAGGAGGGGTGTATCCTCGCCTCCTGCACCTGCTACCTCCTCCCCAACCTGACCCGGGGCGCCCGGCCCTTTGCCCTGGTGGAAAACGTGGTCACCCACCCCGCCCACCGCCGGCGAGACTGCGCCACAGCCTGCCTGCGCCGGGCAGAAGAGATCGCCCGCCGGGCGGGCTGCTACAAAATCATGTTGATGAGCGGCGCCAGGGACGAGGGCACTCTCTCCTTCTACCGCGAGGCGGGCTTTGACAGCGGAGAGAAGACTGCTTTTATTCGGCGGCTCTAGCCCTGCCGCAAACCGATTTTTCAGAAAGGGGACCTGCCCGTGTCCACCGCCGCCCAGCTCTACGACGAGTGCGGACTGAATCGCTATTTTTCCGCCGACCTGCGCCCCCTCTTCACCCTCTGCCCCTTTCCCAAGGGGGCCCATCTCTGCCAGAAGGGGGCGCCGTTTTCCACCTTCTACTACTTCGTGAAGGGCCGCGCCCAGGTCTACACCCCGCTGGAGAGCGGCGCCCTCCTCCTGCAGGGGTACTACACCCGGCCCCGGTGGATCGGGGACGCCGAGATCCTCCTCTGCGACACCTATTTCTCCAGCGTGCAGGCCCTCGCCCCCTCTCTCTGCCTGGGCGCGCCGCGGGAGGCGGTCCTCCGCGCGGTCGAGGGGGACGCCCGCTTCTACCGCGCCATCGGCCAGGACCTGGCGCAGATGGTCCGCCGCAACGGGGGGAACACCGCCATCAACCTCTCCTACCCCCTCAAGGCCCGGGTCTGCGCCTATCTGGGGTATGAGGCCCGCCAGCAGGGCAGCCTGTTGGTGCAGGTCAACCTATCGGCGGCCACCGCCCTGCTGGGGGCCAGCTACCGCCATCTGCAGCGCTGTCTGCGCCAGCTGGAAGAGGCGGGCGCCCTCCGCCGGGAGCGGGGGCGCATCCTCCTGCTGGACACCGCCCTCTTTGCCCCCATCGAGGGGGGCGGTTACGAGTACGCTTGACCCTGCCCCCCATCCCACCCGCCAAACACCTGGGGGTACTGGGCGGTGACGGCGGGGATCAGCTGCAAAAACAGAGCTGAACTGCACCGCTCAAAGGGGGCCATCTGCAAAAAGACCACCCGCCCCTCCTGCACGCAGGCCATCTCGGCAAAGCCCGGCAGCCGCTGCAGCTCCTCCAGTGTCAGGGCGTCGGTGCAAAAGAGCACCTCCGGCTCGGCCATCCCCTCCAGGGTGGCATACCCTTCCGCGGCCGCGGCGGTGTTCTCCCCCAGCAGCCGTCCGAAGAGGTCAGCTTCCAGCGTCCCCGTCCCCGCCAGGTAGCCCCGCGGGTCGCAGAGCACCGCAAAGCTGGGGCGGTCCGCATCGCCGATTTTTTCATCCAGGGCCGCCACCCAGCTCTCCGCGTCCGCGGCGAAGAGGCGACCTTCCTCCGCCCGTTCGCCGGCAAAGCAGGCGGCGATGTCCCGGTAAAAGCCGGACAGCCCTTCCAGAGTGGTGGGGGCGGCAAGAACCACCACCGGGCAGTCCACGGTCCCCTCGGGCAGGGGCTGGGTGCTCAGCACCAGGTCGGCCTTCAGCTCGGCAATGGCCGCCCCGTCGGGGAGGAGGGCGGTCCCCACCGGCTGGGCGTCCTCCAGCCCGGGCAGCCGGCTGCCGTCGCAGACCCCGGCGATCTGCCCGCCGTAGCCCATCCCCACGGCCGCCTCCGCCCGGTGCTCCGAGAGCACCGCCACCCGCTTCGGCGCGCCGGAGATCGTCACCCCCTGCACCGTCGCCGGGAACCCCTTTTTGCCGCAACCGGCCAGCAGCAGGGCGGCCGCCAGCAGCAGGGCCAGCCCTCGCCGCCTAGCCATCCGCCTCCACCAGCAGGGTGCCCAGCAGCCGCTGGGCGGACTGGGGGGTGAAGGCCGTCTGCTTGAGCTCCCACTCCAGCGCCCGGCGCTTGAGTTCGTCCCGGGGCATCTCCAGCCCCCGCAGGGGGGCCAGCTTGTAGAGCAGCTCCAAATACTCCAACTGGGTCAATTTCTGCAGGGGGAGCACCCGCTCAAAGACGATGCCCGCATCGGCCAGCCCCTCGGCACTCACCGCCGTGGCCGCCAGCGAGACGTTCTCCGGCAGCGCCCCCACCTGGGTAAAGTAGTGGGCGATGGCGCGCAGCTGGGCGTCGGTGATGTCGTCACAGAGCACCAAAAACCGGGCGGGCATCTCCCCCAGCGCCGCAAAGAGGGCCTCCACGTCCTCCCCCCGGCACCAGACCAGCCGGGTGCCCTGGGCGCACTCAAACCAGCAGGTCTTGGCCAGGGTGGTCTTGCCCGCGCCCTCCTCCCCGGTGATGAGCAGCCGGGGCATCGCCCCCTGGGGCGCCAGGGAGAAGATGGCCTGCCCCTTTTCATAGCACCCGTCCAACCCGGCCAGGGTCTCCCGGCGGCTGGGGCCCGACTGGGGCTGGGGCACCAGCTCCCCCTCCTCGGTGTAGCAAAACACCGGGCACTGGGCCGCAAAGCCGCAGCCGTTTTCCCGGTAGTGCTCGGCCAGGCGGACCAGCTCGTCCCCCCAGTCGCCCTCGGCCCGGTATTTCTTGTGCCCCTCGGTCCACTCGGGCAGCACGTCGATGACCCGCTCCCTGTCGCCGTAGGCCGAGAAGAGGAGCACCTTCAGCTCCTTGGCGGAGGCCTTGGAGAGGGCGCAGAGCATGCTCAAATCGTTCTTGGCCGCCTGCCGCAGGTGGGACGGGGTGGCCAAAAAGCCCTCTCTGGCGCAGAGGGCGGAGAAGGGGTTTTCGTCCCGCAGCGCCCGGTCGAAGAGGTAGTCGGGCAGCGAGCCCTGGCCGTCCCCCTCGCAGAGGGCGCGGTAGAAGCCGCACCAGGCCCGGCAGACCTGGTCAAAGTCCCCCCCGAAGAGGGAGCAGAGGCGCTCCAGCTCCCGCAGGGCCGGGCTCTCGGCGGTCTCCCGGTAGAGGGAGATGGACTGGATGTAGAGGTGGAGGGATTCAAAGCGGTTGAGTTTGCTCATGTCGGCGGCTTCCTTTTCGTCTTTATTTTCTTTTATTCTACCGGGTTTGCCCCCCACCGTCAACCAAAGGGCCCATTCCGGCCATCCCCGCGACGGAGTAGAGGGGATACCGCCCGCCCCAGGCCCGGCAGGAGGAAGAAGCTCTCTCCCTCCGACAGAGCCCCCCCCCCTGCCTCCCCTTGCGCGGGGGGCCGGCCAAAAAGAGCTTTTCCGCCGCCCCCCGGTTGCCGTCCTCCCCTGTCTTTCCCTGTCTGCCTCTGTCCACCCTCGCCCGTCTTTTCCCCCGCGCACCGCCCTTCCACGGGGCTGTCTTTTGCGGGGAGACGGGGCCAAGGTACAGCGGTATGGCAGCACCCCGCCCGTTTTTGGCCGCGACCAGGGGCTTGGCCGGCAGTCGCACACGTCAAAAAGCGCGCCCCCTCCCCTGTTGAAGACAGCGCGCTTCACACCGCACAGGCGGTGTCCTCTTTATTGACAGTTACAGCAGCAGTTCCCGGTAGTCCGCAATCGTCCGGTCGGCGACACAGACCGTCCCCTCGCCGCCGGTCACCGCCACCGTGCGGCAGCCCGCGGCCCTGGCGGCGGCCAGGGCGTGGGGGGCATCCTCAAAGACCCAGGTCTCCTCCGGCGCCGCGCCCAGGCGGGCGGCCGCCGACGCATAGAAATCCGGGGTCTCCTTGTTGCAGCCGGCCTCGGTGCAGCTGTGCACAAAGGCAAAGTAGCCGCGCAGGCCCAACTCGTCCAGCACCGCTTCGGCGGTTTCCCGCTCCACCGCGGTGGCCAGGCAGCAGGGCACCCCCGCCGCAGCCAGAGACTGCAGGTATGCCTCCGCCCCCGGCAGGATCACCGCGCGGCCCCGCTCGCGCACCGCCGTCCGGTAGCGGCGGGCGACGATCCCGTCGATCTGACGCAAAATTTCCTCCGGGGGATAGGGCACCCCCAGCTCCTGGGCAAACCAGGCGGCCGACTGCTCGAGACTCATGGCTGTCAGCCGCTCGTTCAGGTCCCCCGGCACCGGGACCCCCTGCTCCACCAGGTAGCGCTCCCCCACCCCCGACCACACGTCCATGGTCCAGAGCAGGGTTCCGTCCAGGTCAAAGGCCGCGGCCTTGGGCGTCATTTCCACAGACGGCGGGTCAGCTCGTCGAGCTCTCTGGTGGCGGCCAGCACGTCGTCCTGGGCGAAGATGGCCGAGACCACCGCCGCGCCGTCCACCCTGCTTGCCCCTAATTCCAGAAGGTTTTCCGGGTGGATGCCGCCGATGGCCACCACCGGGATGGAGACACTCTCGCAGAGGGCCTTCATCTCCTCCATGGACATGGTGCCGTCGATCTGCTTGGTGGTGGTGAAGAAGGCCGCGCCGGTGCCCAGGTAGTCGGCCCCCTGCGCTTCGGCCTCGCGGGCCTGGGCGATGGTCTTGGTCGAGACCCCGATGATCTTGTCCGGGCCCAGGATCTTGCGCGCCAGGTCACAGGGCAGGTCGGTCTGGCCGATGTGCACCCCGTCGGCGTCCACCGCCTGGGCGATGGTCAGGTTGTCGTCGATCACCAGCGGCACCCCGTAGCGGTCGGTCACGGCCTTGACCTCTCTTGCCACCTGCAAAAACTCCCGGTCGCCGGCCTCCTTCTCCCGCAACTGCACAAAGGTGGCGCCGCCCTTGAGGCAGTCCTCCACCATCTGTCCCAGGGTGCGCCCCCGCAGCCAAGCCCGGTCGGTCACGGCGTACAGCCGCATGGCGCTTCTAATCTGCTCTCTCGAAAATTTCAATGTCCTCTCCTCCGTCCAGTTCCCCGCCGGTCAGGCAGGCCAATTCGTCCATGAGCAGCACCCGGTAGCTGCCGGTGCCCTCCCGTCCCGTCTTCTCCAGCAGCCGCCGGTGCGCCCGGGCGCCGCACAGCCCCATGGCACAGACGGCGGCCGCCGCAGCCTCCAGCGGCTGCTGGGGCGAGGCCGCCAGAAAGGCGCCGGTGACGGCGGTGAGCATGCAGCCGGTGCCGGTGACCCGGGCCATCAGGGGGTGGCCGCCGCGGATGGCAAAGGTCCGCACCCCGTCGCTCACAAAGTCCACCTCGCCGGTGACCGCCACCATCGTCTGCGCGCGGCGGGCCAGGGCCCCGATTTGGGCCGCCCGCTCCCGCAGGGAGGCGCTGGCGGCCAGGTCCTCCGGCGCCGCGTCCACCCCCCGGGCCCCGCCGCCCTCGCCCAGCAGGGCCCGCAGTTCCGACAGGTTGCAGCGAATGGCCGCCAGCGGCAGCTCCTTCCAGAGGCCGCGGGCCGTCTCGGTGCGCAGGCGGGATGCCCCCGCCCCCACCGGGTCCAAAACCACCGGGATGCCCCGGCGGACCGCCTCCCGCCCCGCCCCATAAAAGGCGTTTAAGTTCTGCCGGCGCAGGGTGCCGATGTTGAGCACCACCCCCCCGGCCAGGGCGGCGATCTCCGCCACCTCGTCGGGGTCGTCGGCCATGATGGGGCTGCCTCCCACCGCCAACAGGGCGTTGGCGCAGTCGTTCATGGTGACGGTATTGGTGATGCAGTGGATGAGCGGCCCCTGCTCCCGCAGGGCGTTTAAATACTGTCCCAGCAAAAAGATCGCTCCCTCTCCGCACAATTTTGGGTACAAAAAAAGAGGATGCACCCGACTGAATGCACCCCTGCGCCCCCCCCCGTTGAGGCGGCGCTCTTTTCCCTACGTTGGCATGATCCAAATCAGGTTGAAACCGGTCGACACGATGGCGACGGGTAGTCGCCATCGTGTCCCCATTTGTTTTTGAAAACAAAAGTTTTCAATTTTGCCCGTTGGGCAAAACCTACAAATGGTACGGTAACAACCATCCTCTGCTTCTCACTTTGGCCTCTGCTCCTGTGAGACGAATAGTCGCCAGCGGATGCCCACCGGCTTTCAAAAAACTCTTTTGAAAGCCGGACAGCGCGCGGCGACCGCTCTCTTTTCGCCAGTGTCCTCTCAGCCCGTTTGCGGACTCCCGGACGTATTCTCTTTTTCTCTCCAAAGTCTATCACAGCCCTGGGGCGATTGCAACCCCGCGCGGTGCGCAAAAGGGCCCCCGGCTTTTACCAGCCGGGGGCCCTTTTTGATGATATGAACTCTCTCGCTTAGTTGTTGTGCTCTTCCACGGCAACCGCGCAGGCGACGGTGGCGCCGACCATGGGGTTGTTGCCCATGCCGATCAGGCCCATCATCTCCACATGCGCCGGCACAGAGGAGGAACCGGCGAACTGGGCGTCGCCGTGCATCCGGCCCAGGGAGTCGGTCAGGCCGTAAGAGGCCGGGCCGGCAGCCACGTTGTCCGGGTGCAGGGTGCGGCCGGTGCCGCCGCCGGAGGCGACGGAGAAGTACTTCTTGCCGTTCTCGATGGCCCACTTCTTGTAGGTGCCGGCCACCAGGTGCTGGAAGCGGGCGGGGTTGGTGGAGTTGCCGGTGATGGAGACGTCGACCTTCTCCGACTTCATGATGGCAACGCCCTCGAGCACGTCGTTGGCGCCGTAGACGCGAACGGCAGCCCGCTCGCCCTCGGAGTAGGGGATCTCCCGCACGACCTTCAGCTCGCCGGTCTTGAAGTCGTACTCGGTCTCCACATAGGTGAAGCCGTTGATGCGGGAGATGATGTAGGCGGCGTCTTTGCCCAGCCCGTTGAGGATGACCCGCAGGGGTTTCTTGCGGGCCTTGTTGGCGGTGCGGGCAATGCCGATGGCGCCCTCGGCCGCAGCGAAGGACTCGTGCCCAGCCAGGAAGCAGAAGCAGTCGGTCTCCTCTCTCAACAGCATGGCGCCCAGGTTGCCGTGGCCCTGGCCCACATCCCGCTGCTCGGCGACCGAGCCGGGGATGCAGAACGCCTGCAGGCCGATGCCGATGGCCTCGGCGGCCTCAGCGGCCTTTTTGATGCCCTTCTTGATGGCGATGGCGGTGCCCAGGGTGTAGGCCCACACGGCGTTGTCAAAGGCGATGGGCTGTACGCCCTTCACGATCTCGCCCACGTCGATGCCCTTGCTCTTGCAGAGCTCGTCGGCCTCCTCCAGGGTCTTGAAGCCGTACTCGGCCAGGCAGGCGTCGATCTTCGCCATTCTTCTCTCTTTACCTTCAAATTGTGCCATATTCGCAAACCTCCTTCTGTCCGTATTCCCTTACTCTTCGCGGGGATCGATGTACTTGGCCGCGCCGTCGTAGCGCCCGTAGGTGCCGACGTTCTTCTCAAAAGCCTCTTTGGGGTCTGCTCCACGGCGAATATCTTCCATCATCTTGCCCAGGCGGCAGAACTTGTAGCCGATGACCTCGTCATTTTCGTCCAGGGCGGTGGAGAGGACGTAGCCCTCAGCCATCTCCAGGTAGCGAACACCCTTGGCGGCGGTGGAGTACATGGTGCCCACCTGGCTGCGCAGGCCCTTGCCCAGGTCTTCCAGCCCGGCGCCCACCGGCAGCCCGTCCTCCGAGAAGGCGGTCTGGGTGCGGCCGTAGACGATCTGCAGGAACAGCTCTCTCATGGCCACGTTGATGGCGTCGCACACCAGGTCGGTGTTGAGCGCCTCGAGGATGGTCTTGCCGGGCAGGATCTCCGCGGCCATGGCGGCGGAGTGGGTCATGCCCGAGCAGCCGATGGTCTCCACCAGAGCCTCCTGGATGACCCCCTCTTTCACGTTGAGGGTCAGCTTGCAGGTGCCCTGCTGGGGGGCGCACCAGCCCACGCCGTGGGTCAGGCCGGAGATGTCGGGGATCTGGTAGGCCTTTACCCATTTGCCCTCCTCGGGAATGGGAGCGGGACCGTGGTGCGGGCCCTTGGCCACAACGCACATTTTCTCGACTTCATGAGAATAGTTCATATCAAAACTCCTTTCGGTTTTTTGGGGACAGAAACCGCAGATGGAGCTGCGCCCTGCGCGCAGTCCAATCTATAATACATTATAGTATGCCTGTCCCGGTTTCGCAAGGGCGTGTCAAAAAATTCACAACGGATGGCCCCATCCCACTGCCGCGGTCCCGACGCAGCGTTGCCCCGCAGGCCGACCCCGCCAAAAAAGCCGGCCGCCGTGCCCGGCCAACCGCTGCGCCATCCACTCTCCCCCATGGCGCAGTAGGGGTTCTGTGCGGCAACATGGCACCCGCCATATCATCTGCGGCGGCTACCCTGCTTATCCCCACTGCCGTCGACGGCGACGCCCGGCTGGAAGATGGCGACGCCCCCTATCCACGCATCCCCCCAACTGCCGGGCCGACCAGATGCTGTCTGTTCCCCCACAGCGTGGCAGGGGGGCCATACGCCGCAGTATCGTCCGCCATATCGTCTGCGGCGGCCCGCCCCACTATCCCCACTGCCGCCGACAGCGACACCCGGCTGGGGGATGGTGACGCCCCTATCCGCGCATTCCCCCAACGACACCCGGCGCGAGCAACACCCTGCAAATCGAAAGGGTCTGTCCTCCCGCCGTGCGCCGACCCATGCAGCCGCACTCGGCAAGTAAAAGACATATCGATCTGCACGCTGAGGGTGAGGAGCGGGATGTCGCCAACAAAATCTGCACTGCCGCCGAAAAAGAGGCGGGTCCTATTCCCTCGGCAGTCCGTCTCCCAAAGGAGAGACGGCTGCCGCGAGCGACAAAGGGGGGCTCCAGTGCCCCGTCCCGCTCTCCGGCGGTCCGTGCAAAACCTGCTTCCCTTTCCCGCCCTGCCGCAAAATCGGCGTGGCTGTCGTCCCACGCCAAGCCGTTTGCCCTTGCCGTCATCCTGGGCCGCCAGGCCGCCAGCCCCCTTCCCCCGTCCGGCCACGACGTCCTCCCCTGCCCCCCAGTGGAGCGCCCTATTTTGTCGCGCGACCCGGCTGTCCGCAACAGAAATCATGGACAAACCTGGGAGAGGGCAGAACTTCCCCCGTCCGGGAGGGGGAAGTTCTGCCCCCTGCGTTGACTTTGCCGGCGCGGCCCCTTATAATATAGGTTGGTTTATTGTCTAACGTCGAATTGCAAAGCGGCCCGCCACACCAGGGCTGTATCTTTTGAGGTGATGAAATGGGATTAAAGGATTTGCTGTTTGGCTCTTACAGCAAAAAAGAGCTCAAGCGCATTGACCCCATCGCGCAGCAGGTCTACGCGCTGGAGGACGAGTACAGGAAAAAGACCGACGAAGAACTGCGCCAGACCACCGTCTCCCTGCGGGAGAAGTTGGCGGGCGGCGCCACTTTGGACGACATCCTCCCCGACGCCTTCGCCGCCTGCCGCGAGGCGGGCGACCGGGTGCTGGGGATGCGCCACTTCCCGGTGCAGGTGGTGGGCGGCATCGTCCTTCACCAGGGCCGCATCGCCGAGATGAAGACCGGTGAGGGCAAGACCCTGGTGGCCACTCTCCCCGCCTACCTCAACGCCCTCTCGGGCAAGGGGGTGCACATCGTCACCGTCAACGACTACCTGGCCAAGCGCGACAGTGAGTGGATGGGCAAGATCTACCGCTTCCTCGGGCTCTCGGTGGGGCTGATCGTCAACGGGATGGACAACGAGGCCCGGCGCCGCGCCTACAACTGCGACATCACCTACGGCACCAACAACGAGCTGGGGTTTGACTACCTGCGCGACAACATGGTCATCTACAAGGAGAACAAGGTGCAGCGGGGCTTCAACTTCGCCATCGTCGACGAGGTGGACTCCATCCTCATCGACGAGGCCCGCACCCCCCTCATCATCTCCGGTCAGGGCGACAAGTCCACCGACCTCTACCAGACCGCCGACAAGTTCGCCCGCACCCTCAAGGTCACCAAGGTGACCGAGCTCAATGCCAAAGAGGACAACGACGAGCTGGAGGGCGACTACATCGTCGACGAGAAGGCCAAGACCGCCACCCTCACCAAGGCCGGCATCAAAAAGGCCGAGGCCTATTTTGGCCTTACAAACCTCAACGACGCCGACAACATGACCATCGCCCACCACATCAACCAGGCCATCCGCGCCCACGGCATCATGGTGCGGGATGTGGACTACGTGGTCAAGGACGGCGAGGTCATCATCGTCGACGAGTTCACCGGCCGCCTGATGATCGGCCGCCGTTTCAACGAGGGGCTGCACCAGGCCATCGAGGCCAAAGAGGGCGTCAAGGTGATGCGGGAGTCCAAGACCCTGGCCACCATCACCTTCCAGAACTTCTTCCGCCTCTACCAAAAGCTCTCGGGCATGACCGGTACCGCCATGACCGAGCAAAACGAGTTCAACGAGATCTACAAGCTGGACGTCATCGAGATCCCCACCAACAAGCCCAACGTCCGCAAGGACCACGACGACCAGGTCTACAAGACCGAGCAGGCCAAATTCAACGCCGTCATCGACCAGGTGGTGGAGAGCCACGCCAAGGGCCAGCCGGTGCTGGTGGGCACCATCTCCATCGAAAAGTCGGAGCTGCTCAGCAAAATGCTCAAACACCGGGGGGTCCCCCACCAGGTCCTCAACGCCAAATACCACGAAAAAGAGGCCCAGATCGTGGCCCAGGCCGGCAAGAAGGGCGCCGTCACCATCGCCACCAACATGGCCGGCCGCGGCACTGACATCATCCTCGGCGGCAACGCCGAGATGATGGCCAAGGACGAGATGCGCAAAAAGGGCTATTATGAGGAGCTGCTGGTAGAGGCCACCGGCTATTCCGACACCGACGACGAAGAGATCATCGAGTGCCGCAAGACCTTTGCCGAGCTGGAGCAGAAGTACAAAGAGCAAATCGCCGCCGAGGCCGAAGAGGTCAAGGCCGCGGGCGGGCTCTTCATCATCGGCACCGAGCGCCACGAGTCCCGCCGCATCGACAACCAGCTACGGGGCCGCGCCGGACGCCAGGGCGACCCGGGCGAGACCATCTTCTACATGTCGCTGGAAGACGACCTGATGCGCCTCTTCGGCGGCGAGCGGGTCCAGGCGCTGATGAACTCCCTCGGCCTCGAGGAGGACCAGCCCATCGAGACCAAAATGCTGACCAACGCCATCGAGAGCGCCCAGCGCAAGGTGGAGGGGCGCAACTTCGGCATCCGCAAAAACGTCCTCCAGTACGACGACGTGATGAACAAACAGCGCGAGATCATCTACGCCCAGCGGGACAAGGTCCTCAACGGCGAGGACCTCAAGCAGTACGTCCTCACCATGCTCGAGGAGGGGATCAAGGACGTGGTCTCCACCTACCTAGCCGCCGACAGCGACCCGGCCGACTGGAACCTCAAGGGCCTCAAAGACCACTACCTGGGCTGGATTACCGGGGAGGACGACCTGGACTACACCCCCGAGGAGCTGGCGGGCCTGACCCCCGACGACATCGCCGCCCAGCTCATCGAGAAGGCCAAGAACATCTACTTCGAGAAGGAAGAGAAGTACGGCTCCCCCATCATGCGGGAGCTGGAGCGGGTGGTCCTGCTGCGGGTGGTGGACACCAAGTGGATGGACCACATCGACGCCATGGACGAGCTGAAAAAGGGCATCTACCTGCGCTCCTACGCCCAGAAAGACCCGGTGGTGGAGTACAAGATCGAGGGCTTCGACATGTTCGACGCCATGGTCGAATCCATCAAGGAGGACACCGTCAAGATGCTCCTCACCGTGCAGATCAAGACCCAGGAGGAGCCCAAGCGCGAGGCGGTGATGAAGCCCGCCACCAACCAGTCCGGCGACGGCTCGGCCGCCAAGGAGCCGGTGCGCAAGAAGAAGGTCGGCCGCAACGACCCCTGCCCCTGCGGCAGCGGCAAAAAGTACAAAAAGTGCTGCGGCCGGTTTGAAAACTAGCCCCACACACTGACAAAACGGGTCCGCCCCTTCGGGCGGGCCCGCTTTTTTGCGCCCGCGCCCGCATAGCGGGGCCCCAAACAGCCGAACCTCTTAGAGGAAAAAGGCAGAACAAAACTACACCAAATCGGTTGACATTTGTCCGGTGAAGGTGTATGCTGGATTTGGAAATTGACACCCCCCCGGGGGTGGGGTACCATAGAAAGGAAGGCTGCCATGAAACAGAAATTCGATGTCACCGGCATGACCTGCTCGGCCTGTTCGGCCCATGTGGAAAAGAGCGTCGCCAAGGTGAAGGGGGTCTCCGCAGTGGCGGTCAACCTGCTGGCCAACAGTATGGTGGTGGAGTACGACGAGAGACAGATCGGCCCCGACACCATCTCCAAGGCAGTGGCCGACGCCGGTTACGGCGCGTTCCCCGTCGCGGGCAACGGCCGCTCCGCCAAGGCCGCCGCCGGCAAGTCGGCGGTGGACCGGGCGCAGGAGGAGATGCGCGCCATGAAGCGCCGGCTCATCGTCTCCTTTGCCTTTATGATCCCCCTCTTCTACCTCTCCATGGGCCACATGATGGGCTGGCCCCTGCCGGGCCTCTTTTTGGGCAACGAAAACGCCATCACCTTTGCCTTTACCCAGCTGCTGCTCTCCCTGCCCATCGTCTGGGTCAACCAGCACTACTTCACAAATGGCTTCAAGACCCTCTTTCGCCGCTCTCCCAACATGGACTCCCTGATCGCCATCGGCTCGACGGCAGCCATCGTCTACGGCATCTTCGCCATCTACAAGATCGGCTGGGGGCTGGGCCACGGCGACATGCACCTGGTGCACCAGTACTCCATGGACCTCTACTTTGAGACTTCGGGGATGATCCTGGCCCTCATCACCTTGGGCAAGTTCCTCGAGGCCCGCTCCAAGGGGAAGACCAGCCAGGCCATCACCAAGCTGATGGACCTGGCCCCCAAGACCGCCCTGGTCATCCGCGACGGGGAAGAACGGGAGATCCCGGTGGAGGAGGTGCAGATCGGCGACCTGATCGCCGTCAAGCCCGGCGCCTCCATCCCGGTGGATGGGGTGGTGGAATCCGGCGCCACCGCCGTGGACGAGAGCGCCCTCACCGGCGAGTCGATCCCGGTGGAGAAGGGCCCCGGCGACAAGGTGACCGGCGCCTCGGTCAACAAGACCGGCGCCTTTACCTTCCGCGCCACCAAGGTGGGCGACGACACCGCCCTGGCCCAGATCATCCACCTGGTGGAGGAGGCCAGCGCCTCCAAGGCCCCCATCTCCAAGCTGGCTGACAAGGTCAGTGGGGTCTTTGTGCCGGTGGTCATCGGCATCGCTCTGCTGGCCACCGCTGTCTGGCTGCTCACCGGCCACACCTTTGAGTACGCCATGTCCATCGGCATCGCCGTGCTGGTCATCTCCTGCCCCTGCGCCCTGGGGCTGGCCACCCCCACCGCCATCATGGTGGGCACCGGCAAAGGGGCGGAAAACGGCATCCTCATCAAGTCGGCCGAGGCGCTGGAGACGGCCCACTCCATCGACACGGTGGTGCTCGACAAGACCGGCACCGTCACCGAGGGCAAGCCCCAGGTGACCGACATCCTCCCCGCCGCCGGCGTCTCCGAGAGGGAGCTGTTGCAGTTGGCCGCCTCGATGGAAAAGCCCTCGGAGCACCCGCTGGCCGACGCCATCGTGCAGCGGGCCGCCGAGGAGGAGTTGGAGCTCACCCCCGCCGAGCGGTTTGAAGCGGTCTCCGGCCGGGGGCTGCGGGCCACCCTGGGGGGGGAGAGCTGCCTGGCGGGCAACCGGGCGATGATGGCCGAGGCCGGGGTGGACGACAGCGCCCTGGCCGAGGCCGGCGAGGCCCTGGCCGAAGACGGCAAGACCCCCCTCTACTTTGCCAAAGCAGGGAAGCTGCTGGGGGCCATCGCCGTGGCCGACGTCATCAAACCCACCAGCGCCGCCGCCGTCTCGGAACTGCGGCAGATGGGGGTGGACGTGGTGATGCTCACCGGGGACAACCGCAAGACCGCCGCCGCCATGGGGCGGCAGGTGGGGGTCTCCCAGGTGATCGCCGAGGTGCTGCCCCAGGACAAAGAGGCCCAGGTGCGCGCCCTGCAGGAGCAGGGGCGGAAGGTCGCCATGGTGGGCGACGGCATCAACGACGCCCCCGCCCTGGCCCGGGCCGACGTGGGGGTCGCCATCGGTGCCGGCACCGACGTGGCCATTGAATCGGCCGACATCGTGCTGATGCGCAGCGACCTGCTGGACGTGGTGGGGGCCATTCAGCTCTCCAAGGCCACCCTGAAAAATATCAAGGAGAACCTCTTCTGGGCGCTGATCTACAACTCCATCGGCATCCCCCTGGCGGCGGGGCTCTTCATCCCCCTGCTGGGGTGGAAGCTCAACCCCATGTTCGGCGCCTTCGCCATGAGCCTCTCCTCGGTCTGCGTGGTGACCAACGCCCTGCGGCTGCGGTTCTTTAAGCCCAAATACCGCGGCGATGTGCACGGTGCACAGCCCGCCGCCCCCGCTGCGAAAGCCCTGCCGGTCCAGCCGGCGGCTGACGATAAAGCCCCTGAAACGACCACAAACTCGAGACAGACAGGAGGAAACACCGTGAAAAAAGAGATGCTGGTAGAGGGAATGAGCTGCGGACACTGCTCCGCCCGGGTGGAAAAGGCCCTGAACGCCATCGACGGGGTCACCGCCACCGTTGACCTGGACAAAAAGACCGCCTTCATCGAGCTGGCCAAAGAGGTGCCCGACAGCGCCCTGAAGGCCGCCGTGGAGGACGCCGGCTACGAAGTCGCCGAAATCCGCTAGGGCGATGAAGGCCGACAAAGCGTCCGTCACCCGGCTGCTGAAAACCGCCCGCGGACAGTTGGACGGGATCCTCAAGATGGTGGAGGAGGACCGGTACTGCCTGGACATCTCCAACCAGATCCTGGCCACCGAATCCATCCTCAAGAAGGTCAACCGGGAGATCGTCCACGCCCACATGCAGAGCTGCGTCAAGGGCGCGGTGGGCGGCCCCGACGCCGAGGAAAAGGTGGAGGAGCTGATGACCCTCTTTGACAAGCTGGCGAAGTGATCGCCCGCAGAGAAAGGGCCCAGGGAGAACGCGTTCTCCCTGGGCCTTTTTTCTTCTTTTGGCCGGTTAGATCCCCGCCCGGGCGGAGATGTCCACCATCCGCTTCTTTGCCTCAGCGAGGATCTTCTCCTCGTCCAGGGTGAGGACCTGGCGGTCCTTCATCACCAGTTTGCCGTCGATGATGGAGTCGTTGACGTCGCCGGCGGTGACCGCCTCCACCAGGGTACTGACCAGATTGTGGGTGGGGAGGATGTGGGGCTGCTCGATGTCGATGAGGATGACGTCGGCCTTCTTGCCCACCTCCAGGCTGCCCAGGTCGTCCCTCTGTAACAGGGCGTTGGCGCCGCCCTGGGTGGCCATCTTCACCAGCTCCTCGACCCGGATGACCACCGGGTCGAAGATGGGCAGGCCCCAGTAGGCGATGATGCCGTTGCGCATCACCTTCATCTCGTCAAAGAGGCTCAGGCTGGAGGAGCAGGCGCCATCGCTGCCCATCCCCACCGAGCCGCCGCACTCGAGGATGCGGGGGGTTTTGGGGAAGCCGTGATTGGAGAGGTTGGCCCGGGGGCAGTGGACGATCTTGACCCCCTTCTCCACCAGCAGGGTGATGTCTCCCTCGGAGAGGACCACGTTGTGGGCGGTGAGGAAGTTCTCCCCCACCATCCCCATCTCGTCCAGGAAGGCGGCGGGGCGCTTCTGGTAGTTTTTCAGGCAGAAGCTGACCTCGTCCTTGTGCTCGCAGAGGTGGGCGTGCACCCCGGTGCCCAGCTCCTTGGCCCGGGCCGCGGTCTGGCGGATGAGTTCGGGCGAGCAGGACATGACCTGCCGCATGGCAAACCAGATGCGCACCCGGTCGTCCCCGGCGCCGTTGTAGCCGGCAAAGAGCTTCTCGGCCTTCTCCATGGCGCTCTGGGTGGTGTCCTTCATGCTGTCGGGGATGACCCCCTCCTGGTCCATGGTGGAGCGGGCGATGGCCGCCCGCATCCCCGATTCCAGGACCGCCTGGACCACCCGGTCCATGTGCACCCCGCCCGAATCGGCAAAGGAGGTGGTGCCCGACTTGATCATCTCCAAACAGGCCAGCTGGGCCGACCAGTAGACGTCGTCCGGGGTGAGGTTTGACTCAAAGGGGACCAGGAATCGGGTCCAGATCATGGGGTACTCGTCGGTGGCGCGGGCCCGCAGCAGCTGTTGGCAGGTGTGGGTGTGGGCGTCCACCAGGCCGGGCATGGCCAGCTTGCCCTCGCCGGACACCAGCTGCGCGGGCTGGTATTTGGCCGCCATCTCGGCGGTGGGGCCGATCTCGGCGATCCGCTGGCCGACAATGGCGATGGCGCGGTCGTGCTCAACCTTGTAGTCGGGGGTCAGCAGGTCGGCTCCGGTGATCAGGATGTCGCAGTGCATGAAATTCCTCCTTCTTATCCCCGGGCGGTCTCCCGCCCGGACAGACGGCCCTCCCCGCTTGGGGCGGGCCGCACTTGCCACAAATGGATCTTCCTCTCTCCGCTAAACGGCCTCGAAATCGGCCTGGGTGGCGGCTTTCACCGCGTCGGCCGCCGGCTGGCCATACCGGTTGGCAAAGGCTGCCAGGGCCCCCTGGCAGATGGCTTCGCTCTCGCCCGGCAGCAGCTGGGCGAAGGTCTCCCCCATGGCGTGCAGCAGGTGGGCGGTGTGGTAGAGGAAGTCCCGCTGGTTCTTCTCCCCCATGGCCGCCTTTTTGGCCGCAAAGGCGGCGGCGCTCTCCCCGTCGAAGGAGGCGCCGTTCCAGACAAAGTGGCAGCGCTCCGCCCCGGCGGAGAGGGTGCTGTGGATGTCCAGCACCAGGTCGGGGTTGAAGCCCTCCACCAGGCTCTTGTCCACATCGAGGCAGTAGAGCTTGCCGTATTCCAGCAGCCCCAGCTCCTGCCAGCAGGCGCACCAGCCACAGGTGAGGCAGGCGGTGGCGTAGGGGGCAAGGCCCAGCAGCTCCTGCCGGTTTTTGCCCTCTCTGTCGGCCCACTCGCCGTAGAGCAGGTAGCTGGTCATGTTTGGGGGCTCCCCGTCCCGCTGGGCGCGGCGGGCCATCCGCCGGCCGCGCTGGCGGCCGTACTGGCGAACCCCTTCCCGCACCGCCTCCTCCCCCGCGGCGCCGCAGCGCTGCAGGGCCTCGCGGGCCAGGTAGGCAAACAGGGCGGCGTGATGTTCGATTTGAAATTCCACGGCAAACTCCCCTTTTCATCTGTTCTCACAAACCCAGTGTAGCGGATTGCCGCCGGTTTCGCAAGGCCATCCCCCACCCTTTGGGCGACAAAAAAAGAGCGGTTTCCCGCCCTTTTTTCAGCACTATTTGGCAAACAAGAGGAAATAGGCCAGCACCACCGCACCCAGGACGATGCGGTACCACCCAAAGACCTTGAAGTCGTGTTTCTTGACGTAGTTCATCAAAAAGCCCACCGAGAGCATGGAGACCACAAAGGCCACCAGAGAGCCCACCGCCAGGATGGCCACCTCCATCCCGGTGAAGGAGAAGCCGAACTTCACCAGCTTGAGAAGGCTGGCCCCCGCCATGGCGGGGATGGCCATGAAGAAGGAGAACTCGGCGGCCACCGGGCGGGCACAGCCCACCACCAACACCGCCCCCAGGATGGTGGCGCCGGAGCGGGAGGTGCCGGGGATCAGCGCCAGCACCTGAAAACAGCCCATGATGAAGGCGTGCTTGTAGGTGAGCTGCCCGAGGTTCCTCACCCGGGGCTGGTAGCGGCGGTTGCGGTTTTCCATCCAGATAAAGAGGACACCGTAGAGGATGAGGGTGATGGAGACGGTGATGTAGTTGTAAAAGAGGGCGTCGATCTGGTCGTTGAAGGGCAGGCCCACGATCAGGGCGGGGATGCTGGCCACCAACACCTTGAACCAGAGCTGGAAGGTGTCCTTCTTGACGTGGGGCTGGCCCTTTTTGAAGGAGAAAGGCCAGAGCTTATTCCAGAACAGCACCACGATGGAGAGGATGGCCCCCAGCTGGATGACCACCAGGAACATCTCCTTGAACGCCGGCGTGATGTCCATGTGGATGAACTCGTCCGCCAGTATCATGTGGCCGGTGCTGGAGACCGGCAGCCACTCGGTCAGTCCCTCGATGATCCCCAAGATGATTGCTTTTAAAATGTCCCACATGGCAGGTGATCCCTCTCTTCGGTCGGTATTTTTGCCGGCTGGCCGCCGGCGCAATGCAAGTCTTAGTATACACCCTTTTGCCCCGCTGCGGGTGACAATTTTGCAAGAATCAGAAAAACTTCAGATTTTCCCCTCCCCCATCCCTATGGCGGCAGGGCGGGCGGTTATGCCGACGCAAAGGGCGCGCCCCCGGAAAATCCGGAGGCGCGCCGGGGGCTATGATCGCTAAAAGACCACGTAGAACAAAACCGCCATGAAGTGGAAAAAGGTGCCCAGCAGCACAAAGATGTGAAAGAGCTCGTGATGGCCGAATTGGGGGCTGGGGTTGGGCCGCTTGAGGGCGTACATCACCGCCCCCACCGTGTAGCAGACCCCGCCGATGGCCAGCAGGGCGATCATCCCCCCGCCCATCCGAGAAAAGATGGAGAGGTCGAAGAGGATGGACCAGCCCATGACCAAATAGACCAGGGCGGACACCCAGTTGGGGGCGGTGATCCAGACCAGCTTGACGGCGATCCCTGCCAAGGCCACCCCCCAGAGGATGCCGATGAAGAGGGCCGCCCGCTCAAAGGGCTGAAAGCGGAAAAAGATGGGGGTGTAGGTGCCGGCAATGAGGACGTAGATCATCGAGTGGTCGAGCTTGCGCAGCCGCCGCACCCGCGCCGGGTCACCGTTGGAGTAGTGGTAGACGGTGGAGGCGGTGTAGAGGGCCAACATGGAGAGACAGAACACCAGCGCCGGCAGGGCGTAGCGCAGAGGGGTGCGGTTGACCAGCGCCCCCACGGCGATGAGGATCGACCCCAGTCCGGCCAGGGCAATGCCGATAAAGTGGGTGTAGCTGTCCACCGGGTCCCGCGCTCTGCTGAAAAAAGATGGCATTGTATGGTCTCCTTTTTATAATATAGTTTCAAATACTACTTTATGTGTATTTAGTATACCACGTATCCTATGCCGATACAAGTCGAGATATTGCTTTTTGCCCTCTGCTGTTGTAAACTAATTGTGACAAAATGAGTCTGTGAGGTGATATTGGTGCCCGCCGTCGAAGAGCTGTACCGCAAGCTGACAAACACCGGGGAGCTGACCCTGGAGGAACTCCCCGACCTGGACCTCTACATGGACCAGGTACTGACCCTCTTCTCCCGCCAGGGGGAGGAGCCCCTGCTGACCAAGACCATGATCAACAACTACCGCAAGGAAAACATCATCCGCCCCCTGGACGGGAAGCGCTACACCAAAAACCACATCGTGCAGATGCTGCTCATCTACCACCTGAAGGGGATCCTCTCCATCGGGGAGATCGCCCAGGTGATGGAGGAGTGCTATGTCTCCCCCGGCTACGACAACGCCCTCACCCGGGTCTACCGCGAGTTTTTGGAGCAAAAGCCCCTGTTGGACGAGGCGGTGAAGGACTGCTTTGACCAGTTCCTGCCGGAGAGCGCCCTCTCCGACAGCACCGACCTGCTGGCGGCCCTGTTGGGACTCTCCCGGGTGGCGCAGTACGCCGACAAAATGGCCAAGGCCCTGGTCGAGGCCCATTTCGGGCCGGAAAAGGGGGCGGAGAGATGAGCGGCGAAGTGATTTCCCCCCGCCAGATCCTGGACTACCTCTCCCTGGGGGAGAAGCTCAAGTGCGCCACCCGCCACTGCTTCACCACCAGCGGCCGGCAGGAGAGCGTGGCCGAGCACAGCTTTCAGCTAGGGCTCCTCTGCATGCTGCTCTGGGACAGCTGCCCCGGGGTGGAGATGGAGCGGGTGCTGCAGATGTGCATCCTCCACGACATGGGGGAGGCCTTTACCGGCGACATCCCCACCTTCCTCAAGACCGACGGCCAGCGGGCGGTGGAGGACGGCGCCGTGGACGCCATGGTGGACGCCCTGCCCCCCGCCCTGGGGGCGCGCTGGCGGGAACTCTACCGGGAGATGGAGCAGCAGTGCACCCCCGAGAGCCGCCTCTACAAAGGATTGGACAAAATCGAGGCCCTCATTCAGCACAACTTCTCGGACATCTCCACCTGGATCCCCCTGGAATACCAGCTCAATCTGCACTACGCCGACAAGGAGTGCGCCCCCTTCCCCGCCCTCACGGCCCTGCGGGAACTGGTGCGGGAGGAGACGGTGGCGAAGATCGAGGCCGAAAAGGCCCTGGACCCCGGCATCGTCCGCCCGGTGTACGAGCGCTGATTTTGGACGCCCCGACAGAAAAAAGAGCGGGCGCACCCACGAAGGGTGCGCCCGCTCTTTTTCAAAGGCCAATCAGTGGTTCCAGTCGGCGTTCTTGCTGGCCAGATGGGCCTGGTAGATCTCGTTGGCGATCTTCTGCCCGTTGGCGAGGATCTCCTTCTCCTCGGCGGTCTTGAGGAGGTGATCCCGCACCGTCCAGCGGCCGGCGATCATCACGTCGCAGACGTCGTGCCGGTTGGCGTTGTAGACCAGGGTGGCCACCGGGTCGTCGAACATGGGGGTCAGGTTGGGGCTCTGCAGGTCGATGAGGATGATGTCGGCCTGTTTGCCCGCCTCCAGCGAGCCGATCTTGTCGTCGAGGCCCAGGGCCTCTGCCGGCTCGATGGTGGATTTGCGCAGCGCCTTTTTGGCGTTCATGTCGTGCACCGTGCAGCCGGCCATCCGGTCCATGGAGATGGCGGCGCGCATGTTGGTCCAGCAGTCCTGGGTGACCCAGTCAGTGCCCAGGATCAGGCGGACGCCCTCGTCAAACATCCGCTTGACCGGGGGCACATGGCCCCGCTTGCCCAGCATCTCGGCGCAGTGAAGCATGGGGGTGCGGCTCTCGGCCAGCATCTTCACGTCGTCGTCGCTGATGTAGATGCAGTGGGCGCCCATCAGGTGCTCGCCCAGCAGGCCGCTCTCCTTGAGGTAGCCCAGGCAGCTGAAGCCGTAGGTCTCCTGCACGTACTTCGCCTCGCGGGGGGACTGGGAGATGTGGGTGTGAAAGCCCACCCCGTACTTCTCGCCCAGCTCGACGATCTGTTTGGCCAGCTCCAGCGAGACGGTGTCGGTGGCGTGGGGGCCGAAGCGGCAGGTGATGCGGCCGTCGTCCTTGCCGTTCCAGTCCTCGATCAGGCGGATGTTCTGCTCGACAAAATCCTGCCCCATCTTGGGGTAGCGGGTGTAGTCGTCGTAGCGCAGAGCGGCAATGTCCACGTCGACGATGTTCTGGCTGACCACCGCCCGCATGCCGATGTCGTAAAAGGCCTGGGTGACCCGGTCCATGTAGTGGTAGATGTCGTTGGTGCAGGTGATGCCCGCCTTCATCTGCTCCACCGCGCCCAGAAGGGAGAGGTGGTAGGTGGTCTCGGGCGTCAGCTGGCCCTCCATGGGGAGGGAGAGGCCGTAAAAGCCGTTTTCCGGGTCCTCGGTGAGGGCCTTGAAGAGGCTGCCCGCCACGTGGGAGTGGGCGTCCACAATGCCGGGGAGGACGGCCTTGCCGGCCGCGTCGACCACACAGTCGGCCTCGCCCTGGTAGTCCCCCGCGCCGATCTCGGTGATCTTGTTGCCCTCGATGACCAGGTAGCCCTTGTCCAGCACCCGGTCGTCCCTGTCCACGGTGATGATCATGCCGTTTTGGATGACGGTTTTGCCCATTGAATAAAATCCCCCTTCTTGTCGTTTGCTGTCTCGATCCTGTACCAGTATCGCACAAAACGTCCCCCCTTTCAAGAGAGGGGGGCGCGTTTATACATCTTCCACAAAAGGGCGGATTTGTTTATGGACAGAGCGCTGAAAGGGCGGGGCGGCGGCTGTCTCCCCGCTCCAGAGAAAGCCCTCTCAAGCGGGCGCAAAATCCACCTGTCCGGCAACGCCAAAGCCGGGCACAGCGCAAAAGGCCTTTGTGCAGGCTGCCCTTTTTCTACCCAGAGACGAACGGGAACCTCTCCCTGCCACGGCAAATCGAGATGCCAAACGGCTCGGGTGAACAAATCCTGCAAACCGACCATGTGCCCACTGGCAGAGCCCCCTCATCCGGCGCTCATGTGGGTCCGCGGGCTGGGGTGAAGGGCATTGACCGCCCTCTCGCCCTCTAGAGAAAGCCCCGGCCAAGTGGCCCCCCTCTATCCGGCAGTGCTGAGCCGAGCGCGGCGGCAAGGGGCCTTTGTGGCCGACCTCCCCCTTTTACCCGGCAGCCGTGCCGGAGGACGAACAGCCAGCCCCTCTCCGCACACAGCAAATCGGGGTGTGGCGTCGCTCGGGCGGCCAACCGCCGCAAACCGGCCGCACATCTTACAAGGGCGCCGGGAGGGCCCGGGCCGAATCGACAGAAAGAAGGCCGGACAGGCATCCCCGCCTGTCCGGCCTTTGCAATATTTGGTTGGCTGGGTCAGTACTGCAGCGCCCGCTGGTAGTGGCTGTTGAGCTTGGCGGCATAGCCGGAGTCGGCCGCCCAGGTGCCCGCCAGATTTTCCCACAGCGGGGCCTTGCCCTTGGGGGAGATGTACTTGTACCGCGGGTCGACGCAGGCCTGGTTGAGGGGGGCGGCGGAGCCGTACCCCTTCAGGTGCTGAATATTGGCCCGCGCCCCGATGCGGGGGCTGTCAAAGGAGAGGCCGGGCTCGCCGCCCCCGGTGGCCCCCAGGCCGCCGTAGTTGTTCTGGGTCCACTTCACATCGCCGGTGAAGCGGAAAAAGCCCGTCTCGTGGATGGCCTGGCAGAAGGCGATGTCCCCCCGCACCCCTTCGGCCCGCCCCTCGCTCAAAAAGTAGCTGGCTAGCTCTTTGACCGAGCAGTTGAGCTGGGGGGAGGGGTTGTTTGCCAGCACGTAGGCGGCCAGCTGGTCGGCGGTGAGGGAGCTCTCGCCCATGATGCTCAGGCCGTAGATGCTCTGGGGGATCTGCTCTTCCGGCTCCGCCTCGGGCTGGGAACTGCTGGAAGACGACGAGCTGCCGCCCCCGGAGGAGGCGCTGCCGGAAGAGGAGCCGCTCCCCGACGGGGTGCTGGAGGAGGTGCTGGAGGAACTGCCGTCCACCGGAACGGTGGGCTCGGAGGAGGTGCTCCCCTGTCCGCCGGAATGGGCGGGGGAACTGGAGCTGCCGCCGGGGGTGGGTTTGCTCACCTGGGTCTGGGTCAGGTGGGAGAGGTCGGTGTTCAAATCCACCGAGGCCAGGTCCCCATTTTTGTAGAGTTTGGGCTGCACCGGGCTGGGGTTTTTCTGGGCCTGCTCCACGTCCACTGTGGCCTCCTCCCCCTCTCTGACCTTGCGGCCCACCAGCACCAGCCGCTGGCCGTCGTAGTCGTAGAGGCAGGTGGAGAGGGTGACCAGGGTGTCGCCGTACTGGGCGTCCACCGGGGTCTCGATCAGGGAGCGGCTGGTGATCTCCCCCACAAACTCGTCAAATCCCTCCTCGGTGAGGAAGCTCAGGGAGTTGTAGTAGTCAAACACCTCGCCCTGGCTGGGTTCGGTGTTGGCGGTGAAGATGGCCAGCACCTTGTACTGGGACTTCTCGTAGACGGTGTTCATCTCAAAGACCGGGTTGGCCTTGTAAAACTCCAGATCCCGGAACTTGGTCAGGTCGCCGAACATCTGGCTGTCCTTCATGTTGTGGCCGTAGATGACCAGATTTTCGGCGGGGTTTTGCAGGTCGTTGCGGTAGTCGAAAAAGAGGGTGCCGTACTTGGAGTATTCCTTGAAGAAATCGTTTTTCAGGTAGAAGCTGTTGTCGGTGGTCTGGACGATGGGGTAGTCGATCTGGGTGTTGGGGACCTTGATCCAACCCGCCACCTCTCTGTTTTTCAGGTAGAGGGCCTTGAAGTCGTCGAGATACCCCTCGGGCAGCTCCACATCCACGTCGGCGCCGGAGGTGTAGAGGCTGGTGAGCTCGCTGTTTTTGTTCTTGTTCTGCCACCCCTCGTAGAGGTACTGCCCCACCAGGGTCAGCGAGCCGATAAAGACGCAGAGGGCCAGATAGAAGGCCAGCACCCGCACCCCGTCCAGGGCCCGCACCGCCCGGTCGCCCCGGGTGTAGCTGGCGATCTTGTAGGAGGTGTAGGCCGACAGGTCCAGCCCCAGGGCCAGGCGGCGCACCAGGTCAAGGGCGTGCATGCAGGCCAGGTGGCGGATCTTCTCGCGGGAGGTGTTGCCGTTTTTCAGCTCCAACTTGCGCACGTAGAGCTGTTTGCCAAAGGCGGCGGCTATGTAGACGGTGCCCACCGGGTTGCCACGGTCGTCGCTGTCGGGCCCGGCCACCCCGGTGATCCCCACCCCGATGTCGCTGTGCCCCCGCCGGCGGGCCCCCAGGGCCATCCGGCAGGCCACCTGTTCGCTGACTGCCCCGTACTTTTTGAAGTAGCTGCGGCGGATGCCCAGGGTGTTTTGCTTGGCAAAGTCGGCATAGGTGGCGGCGCCAAAGCCAAAGACCGCCGAGGCGCCGGGGATTTCGGTGATCCGCTGGCTCATGAGGCCGCCGGTGCAGGACTCGGCGGTGGCCAGGGTGAGCTTTTTCTCCTTGAGGGCGGCCACCACCGCCTCCTGCATGCTCTCCACGTCCTGGCCGTAGACCGCGTCGCCCAGGCGGGTCTTCATCTCCTCCACCACCCCGGCGCAGAGGGACTTCGCCTCCGCTTCGCTGGCGGCCTTGGCGGTGATGCGCACCTCCACCTCGCCCTCCTTGGCGTAGACGGCGGCGGTGGAGTTTTGCCCCTGCAACAGGTCGTCGATCTTGGTCTCCAAAAGGGACTCGCCGATGCCGAACTCCCGCAGGGTGGTGGACCAGATGGTGCAGCCGGTGACCGACTGCAGGTAGGGGACCACCCACTCCTCCACCATCGGCTCAAACTCCGAGGGGGGGCCGGGCAGCATCACGATGTACTGGTTGCCCTTGTGGATGGCGCAGCCCGGGGCCGAGCCGTGGTGGTTTTCAAAGATCTCCGCCCCCTTGGGGACCAGGGCCTGTTTGACGTTGTTTTCGGTCATCTGGGCGCAGAGGTGGGCGTAGTACTCCTTGATTTTGTCCAGGGAGGGCTGGTGGATCTCCATCTCCAGCCCCAGGGCGCTGCAGATGGTCTCCTTGGTGAGGTCGTCCTTGGTGGGGCCCAGCCCGCCGATGAAGAGGATCAGCTCGCTGCGGGAGAGGGCCTGTTTGAGCGCCTCCAGCAGCCGGGCGCCGTTGTCCCCCACCACGCTCTGGTAGTACATGTCGATGCCCAGCTTGGCCAGCTGGCGGGAGAGGTAGCGGGCGTTGGTGTTGACGATGTCGCCCAGCAGCAGCTCGGTGCCGACGCAGATGATTTCCGCTTTCACGTGTGGTTTCCCCCTTTTTCTCTCTCGGTGCCCCTACCGCAGGATGGCCACCAGTTTTTCGGTGCCGGAGACGGCCTCCTCGATGAGGGGCTCCAGATCCAGCTTCTCCTCTTCCCGGACGATCTGTTCCAGCACCGGCCGGGTCTTGGGGTGCCGGGGGGTAAAGACGGTGCAGCAGTCCTCATAGGGGAGGATGGAGGTCTCGAAGGTGTCGATCTTGCGGGCGATGTCCACGATCTCCAACTTGTCCATCCCGATGAGGGGGCGCAGGACCGGCAGTTCGCTGGCCGCGTCGGTGCAGCCGATGGCCTGCATGGTCTGGCTGGCCACCTGGGCCAGGCTCTCCCCGGTGATGATGGCCCCGCAGCCCCGGGCCTTTGCCACCCGGTTGGCCACCATCATCATCACCCGCCGCATGATGACGGTGAAGTACTCCTCCTTACAGCCGCGCTTGATCTCCTCCTGAATGCGGGTGAAGGGGACCACGTGCACCTCGAAGGTGTTGCAGTACTCGGTCATCTTGTCGGCCAGGGTCAGCACCTTCAGCTTGGCCCGCTCGCTGGTGTAGGGGGGGCTCTCGAAGTGGATGCAGCACAGCTGCACCCCCCGCTTGGCCATCATGTAGCCGGCCACCGGGGAGTCGATGCCGCCCGAGAGCATCAGCATCCCCATCCCCGAGGAGCCCACCGGCATCCCCCCGGCGGCCTTGTGGGCCACCCCGTGGACGTAGGCGCCGAAGTCGCGCACCTCCACCACCACCCGGTACTCGGGGTCGTGCAGGTCCACCGACAGGTTGTCAAAGCGCTCCAGCAGCAGACCGCCGATCTCCTCGCAGATCTGGGGGGTCTTGAGGGGGAAGGTCTTGTCCGAGCGCTTGGCCTCCACCTTGAAGGTGGAGACCAAGGGCAGGCTGTCGGCCAGGTATTCCAGCGCCACCCGGGCGATGTCCCCCATCTCCTTTTGGGCGACGGCGGCCCGGGTGATGGCGGAGATGCCAAAGACGTGGCTCAGCCGCTCCTCCACCAGGTCCAGGTCGCACTCCTCCAGCGGCTCCACCACGATGGTGGACTGGGCGGCCCGGGTCTCAAAGCGCCCCAGCAGCCGCAGCCGGTGGCGGACGTTTTTCAGGAGGACCGACTCAAAGCTCTGCTTGTTGAGGCCCTTGAGGGCGATCTCCCCGTACTTTAACAAAATGATCTCTTTCAAACCCTATCTTCTCCCAACCAGGCTCTGTCGGGCCGCTTCGAGCCCGGCGCAGAGCGCGTCGATGTCTTCTTCTGTGTTCCCCGCATCCATGCTCACCCGCAGGGCGCTGTCCCCCCGGGGACCCGAGAGGCCGATGCTCGCCAGCACATGGCTGGGGCCGCCCTTGGCGCAGGCCGACCCGCTGGACACATAGACCCCCCGCTCGGCCAGAAAGTGCAGCAGGGTCTCGCTGCGAAAGCCCGGCACCGAGAGGTTGACGATGTAGGGCAGGGCATCCTGCGGGGAGTTGATCTGCACCCCACCATCCGCCGCGGCCCAGGCCAGCAGCCGGTCCCGCAGGGCGGTGACCCGCTCCATATTCCGGGCGCGGTCCTTCGCGCAGCGCTTTGCCGCCAGGGCCAGGGCGGCGGCGTAGGCCACGTTCTCGGTCCCCGGGCGCAGCCCCCGCTGCTGTTTGCCGCCCCGGACCAGGGGGGGCAGGTGCACCCCCTTTTTGATGTAGAGGGCGCCCACCCCCTTGGGGGCGTGGATCTTGTGGCCGGTGAAGGTGAAGAGGTCCACCCCCCAGGCCTTTAGGTTGATGGGCAGCTTGCCGAAGGCCTGCACTCCGTCGCAGTGGACCAGGGCCTTGGGGGCCTTTTTTTTGATGGCAGCGGTCAGAGCCTGGATGGGCAGGACGGTGCCGATCTCGTTGTTGACCGCCATCAGGCTGACCAGGGCGGTGTTCCCGTCCACCCGCTCCAACACGTCGACCGGGCGGATGTGCCCCTCGCCGTCGGGGGCGACAAAGACCGCCTGGGCCCCCTGGCGCTCGGCCAGGTACTGCACCGGCTCCAGCACCGAGGAGTGCTCAAAGGCGGTGGTGATGACCCCAGTCGCCCGCCGGCGGCGGCTCTCATATCCCGAGAGGATGGCCCAGTTGTTGGCCTCGGTGCCGCCGGAGGTGAAATAGAGCTCCTCCGGCGCGCAGTTCAAGATGCGGGCCAGGTCGGCGGCGGCCGACTTCATGAGCAGCTCCGCCTCCAGCCCCTTGGAGTGGAGGGAGGAGGGGTTCCCATACCGCTCCACCAACACCTCCCGCACCAGGTCGGCCACCTCGGGCCAGACCTGGGTGGTGGCGCTGTTGTCCAAATAGTGTTCTCTCGGCACAGCCGCATCGCCCTCCTCACCAATTCTCTTTGCCGCCCACTGCCGGCAGCCGTCAGATGGTTTTAGTATACTCTATTTTCACCGGTTTCGCAAACCCCGGCGGGCGGCCTCTCCCCTTTGCCGGCGGCTGTCGAAAAGCGCCGTTCGCTCCGCCAAACCGCCTTGCGGGAAACGATTTTGTGTGGTAGCATGAAAATAAAATATTCGCGCGACCCCGGCACAAAGGGATGCCCGCAGTCGGCAGCAAGGAGAAAAGAAATTCTATGAAAAAATATAAAATCGCATCGCTCCTCATGCTGATCCACGGGCTTTTTATGGAAATTGGGGGGTGTCTCTCCCTGATCCCCATTCTTGTTCTGGGAAATGGCCGATTGGATGTCAGCCAACCGTTCTCGTTTGTTGTCCCGTATTTCAAAGACAATATGCATTTGATGCTCGTCGCGGGGGCGCTTTACGGGGCGGTGAGGGTCATCGGCGCCGTCGGCTTGTGGAAAAACCGACTGTGGGGACTGGTTTTGTCAGTCATAAACTGCGTTGTCACAATGGCTTTGATGATGTTCATGTTGCCGGCGGGGATACTGGACGGGATCCTCGCTTGCAGCGCTTTGATTATCATGTTGACACAGTATTTCGGGAACAAAAAAATCGTTGAAGAATAGGCTTCTCCCCGGCCGGGCCAACAGCGCTCGCCTTTCTCCGGACAACGACCCCTCCGGATGTTAGGGCGCAGGTCCCACCGGCAGATGATGGCAGAGGGCCCGGCGCAGAGAAATCTCTCTGCGCCGGGCCCTCCTTTTTCGCACTGGCGTCCGCTACTCCCCCGCCCCTTCGCGCTGGTAGGGCGCAAAGAGGTAGAAGATCTCCTGCGGGCAGCTGCCCACCAGGTGGATGCCGTCGGCCAGGTATTCGCTCTGGCGAAGCTGCCCCTTTTCCCGCAGGGTGTTTTCCAACACCGCCTGGGAAAAGGGCAGCAGACAGTCCACCGGCAGGTAGTCGGCCAGCAGCAGCTCGGCGATCTTTTGCAGCAGGCCGTCCAGGTTGTAGCCGGTCCTGGCGCTGACAAAGACCGCCCCCTCCCGGCTGATGCCGGCCGGGAGAGATTCTATACATTTTGTGTTGTCGCACTTGTTAAATACAGTTAGTATTGGCGTCTCGCCGATTTCCAGGCTCTCCAGCGTCTCGCGGGTGGTGGCCAACTGCAGTTCCAGGTTGTCCGCCTGCAGGTCGCAGACCTGCAAAATCAAGTCGGCGTAGGCGCTCTCCTTTAAGGTGGAACGGAAGGCCTGCACCAGGTGGTGGGGCAGCCGGGAGACAAAGCCCACCGTGTCCACCAGCAGGGCGGTGGTCCCATCGGGGAGGGGCAGCTTGCGGGCGGTGGGGTCCAGGGTGGCAAAGAGCTTGTTCTCCACCAGCACCTCGGCGCCGGTGAGGGCGTTGAGGAGGGTGGATTTGCCCACGTTGGTGTAGCCCACCAGGGCCACCGTCTTGATCCCGCTCTTCTGGCGGGTGCGGTGGGTGGTCTGGCGCTGGGCCTCGATCTGGCGCAGGTCCTGCTGCAGGTACTTGATCCGCCGCATGATGTGGCGGCGGTCGGTCTCCAGCTTGCTCTCGCCGGGGCCGCGGGTGCCGATGCCGGCGCCCAGCCGGCTCATGGCGACGCCGGCCCCCGCCAGCCGGGGCAGCCGGTAGCGCTGCTGGGCCAGCTCGACCTGCACCGCCCCCTCCCGGGTGCGGGCGTTGCGGGCGAAGATGTCCAAAATCAGCATGGTGCGGTCCACTGGGGCCAGCCCCGCCACCTGCTCGATGTTGCGAATTTGCATGGGGGACAGCTCGTCGTCAAAGAGGAGGACGTCGATCTCCTCATCCTGGCAGAGCTGGGCGATTTCCCGCAGCTTGCCGGGGCCCACAAAGGTGGCGTTGTCGGGGGTGTCCTTCTTCTGCACCGCGGTGCAGATCACCTCGATGCCGGCGGTGTCGGCCAGCTGGGCCAGTTCGTGGAGGGACGCCTCCGCGTCGTAGGCGCCGGTGTCCAGGGCCACGGCCAGGGCGCGGGGGCGGGTTTCTTCGGTCTCGTACATGTGCTCTCCTTACTGTGGCAGTCGCCGCCTAGCCCCGCAGAAAGTCGAGGGCGTAGCGGCTGGTGGCCTCGACCCCCATGAGCAGGCAGTCGGGGTCCACCTCAAAGCGGGGGTGGTGGTGGTCGGCGGTGTAGCCGGCCGCTTCGTTTTTGCAGCCCAAAAAGGCAAAGACCCCGGGGCAGTGGCGGGTGTAGATGGCAAAGGTCTCCGAGGCGTACCAGGGGTCGGTGTCCTGCAGGGCCTCGGCCCCCAACTGGTCGCTCAGGGCCCTGGTGGCCAGGGCTGAGCAGGCGGGGTCGGTCTCGGCGATGTTCTCGCCGAAGATGTAGCCAAAGCGCTCGACCTCACAGCCAAAGACCTTGGCGGTGTCCTCGGTGACCTGCTTGATGATCTCCTGGCAGCGGCGGCCGGTCTCCACCTCAAAGTAGCGGATGCTGCCCCAGAACTCGCAGGTCTCGGGGATGATGTTGGGCTTGGTGCCCGACTGGATGATGCCGATGGACAGGGGCACCACCTTGGTCACGTCCCGCATGTTGACCCAGGCGCTCTGCAGGTTTTGCAGGATGGCGGAGGTGACGAAGATGGGGTTTTTGCAGAGGTCGGGGCGGGAGCTGTGGCCCCCCTTGCCGTGCACCTTGAAGGCAAACTGGCCAAAACCCGCCATCCGCTGGCCGGGGGTGACGCTGATCTTGCCGGTCTCCAGCTTGGCGTAGACGTGGATGGCCCAGGCCCCGTCCAGGTGGATGTCGGCAAAGTAGGCCTCCATCTCGTCGCAGACGCCGCCGTTCTCCTCCGCCTCTTCAAAGACAATATAGAGTTTGCCCGACAGCTCCTCCTCCATCCCCTTGAGGACCCGGCAGGCCCCCAGCAGCATGGCGGTGTGGGCGTCGTGGCCACAGGCGTGGCAGACGCCGGGATTTTCCGACACCGCCGCCTTGGGCCGGCGGTCGTTCTGGGGCTCCTCGTCCAGGGGCAGGGCGTCCATGTCGGCCCGCAGCAGCAGGGTCTTGCCCGGGCGGCCGGTGTCCCAAAAGGCGACGATGGAGTGCGTCCCCACCCGCTCCCAGGCAAAGCCCAGCCGCTCCAGCTCGGCCTGGACAAAGCGCGAGGTGCGCTCGGTCTTCATGCTCAACTCCGGGTGGCGGTGCAGGTCCAAAAAGGTCTCTTTGACAAAGGGCAGGTTCTCCTCGGCCAGGGTCTTGACAGCGGTTTTCAGCTCCATGAGCGGCCTCCTTTTTATACGTTCCGTTGTATTTTCACTCGATTATACTTTTTAGCAGATGTAGTCCAACACGTCGACCACCTGTCCCCCCCGCAGGTAGATGCGCTGGACCCGGCGGCCCAGGATACAGGTCAGCTCGTAGGGGATGGTGCCGCAGGTCTCGGCCAACTGGGCGGCGGTGAGGCCGTCTTCCTCGGCGCCAAATAAAATGGCCTCGTCCCCCCGGCAGACGCCGGGGATGTGGGAGACGTCGACCATCATCTGGTCCATACAGACCCGGCCCAGCACCGGCGCGACCTGGCCGTGAAGGACCACCGACCCCTTGGAGGAGAGGGCCCGCTGATAGCCGTCGGCATACCCCACCGCCAGGGTGGCGATGCGGGTGGGCCGCTGGGTCTCATAGGTGTTGCCGTAGCTGACAAACTCCCCCGGGGCCACCGTCTTGACCAGGGTCACCACCGTTTTCAGGCGCATGGCCGGGCGCAGGGGGATGCGCTCGTTTTTGCAGGGGGCGATGCCGTAGAGGATGATCCCCGGGCGCACCATGTCCAGGTGAAATGCCGGCCAGTTGAGGGTGCCCGCCGAGTTGCAGCAGTGGCGCAGGGGGAAGGCGATCCCCCGCCCTTCCAGGGCTTCGACCACCTCCATAAAGCGGCGGTACTGCAGCCGGGTGTGCTCCTCCGGGGCCGTTCCCTCCTCGTCCGCCACCGAAAAGTGGGTGAAGATCCCCTCCGCCCGCAGGTGGGGCAGGGCGGTGACCTGGGCGATCTCCTCCACCGCCTGGGGGCCAAAAAAGCCCAGGCGGCTCATCCCCGAATCCACCTTTATGTGGATGTCCAGCCGCTCCTCCCCGCCGGCCAGGGCCTGCTCCAACTCCCTGGCGTAGTCCAGGGAGAAGACCGTCTGGGCGATGCGGTGGCGCACCAGGTCGCCCACGCACTCCACCGGGGTGAAGCCCAAAATCAGGATGGGGCGGTGGATCCCCCCCTCCCGCAGGGAGATGGCCTCGGTCAGGGTGGAGACGGCGAACCAGTCGGCCCCCTGGGATTGCAGGGCGGCGGCCGTCTCCGCGTCGCCGTGGCCGTAGGCGTCGGCCTTGACCACCGCCATCAGCTTGGTCTGGGGCCCCAGCAGGGACCGGATGGCGCGGTAGTTTTCTTCGATGGCATCCAGGTCGATTTCGGCCCAGGTGCGCTTGATCTGTCTCTTCACAGCATCTTCTCCCATCACACAGCCGTCTAGCAGGCAAAACGCTTGCAAGCCGCTTTTATTATAGCCCCTTTGCCCCGGTTCGTAAAGGCGAAAAAGCGCGGCAAAAAGGGCCGCCCGGCCCCGCGGCGGCAGGGGGCGGGTGGCCCATTCAAGACCTGGTGTTACCCCTCCAGCGCGCCGGAGAGGGTGCGGGGATAGATGTCGGGCGAGCTGTCGTAGTAGTGCAGCCCCTCCAGTTCCAGCGGCAACTGCCGCCGGAAGGCATGGGCGTTTCGCCCCAGCCCCAGCCGTTCGGCTGCTGCGTCCCGGGCGTCGCGCTGGGCCCGGGTGGAGGACCTTTTGCTGAGATAGCCGTAGTCCACTTCTGCCTGCAGCTCGTAAAAGAGCTGCAATCTGCCGTCCCTGTTCCAGAAATCCACCGTGAGCTCCCCCGCCTGCTCAAACCGAAGCTGACCCGACAGCCGGTAGCTGGGTTTTTCGTCGGTCACGACAAAGTGTTCGCCCGACCGGCAGGAGTGGACCAGCACCGGGATCTCCATCTCCACCGCCAGGTAGGTGGGGTCGGCCACGTCCCGGGCGGCGATCACCTTCCAGAGAAAGACCCCCTCCTCCTTGCAGGTGGACTGGTGGCGGAAAATGGCCTCGGGCGGCAGGGCCAGCTCCTGTCCCGCCTCCTCCACCCGCAGGTAGGGCGGTGCGGAGGAGACCGGGGTCACCCCCTCCTCTCCCCCTGTGCCCCCGCTGCAGCCGGTCAGGGCGGCCGTCATCCCCACTGCCAACAAAAAGATGGGCCAACGCATCCGTTTCACCGCTGTCTTCCTCCCCTCTGGACAGGGCAGCCATACACTGCCTCGCACGATACCTTTCTATACACAGTATAGCGCATCGCACAGTGCATGCCTAGTGTCAAAATGGGCAAAGAGGGGGGTAAAAAACAGGCAGCTTGCACAGGGCGGACATCCCCTCTCAGTCGTAGCTATTTTGGTAGATGTCCCAAAAGTTGGTGAGCATCCGCCCCTGGGCGGCCACCCGCTCCTCTCCAGTGTCGATCTGCCAGCCGTAGATGCCATAGCTCTGCAGGGTGAAACGGGAGAGGGGGAGCAGGTGGTACTCCTTGCGGAGGTAGGCCGCCGCGTCGCTGCAGTCGGACGAGACCTTTTTCAGGGCGGCGGAGGGGTTTTGAAAGACCGGCCGCCCCCGCTCATCCAGCCCCATGGCGTAGGCGGAGTGAGGGGGAAACCGCTCCCCCCACCGGCTGGTGTCCCCCGCGCTCCAACTTGCCGGCGGGGAGAAGTAGTGGAGCGCCTGGGGGTAGGGGGCCACGCAGGTGCGGTAAAACAGGACGGCCAGGCAGAGGAAGGCGAGCAGGAGCAGACCGCTGGCCAGCAGCAGCGCCCGGCGCTGGCAGCGGCGGCGGGCCAGCTCCCGCTGGGAGAGGGCGAGGGCGCTCTCCACCGCCTCCTCCACCTCGGGGGCGGGGCACTTCTGCCGCTCCCCCCGCAGCAGTTCGGCCACCGACACCCCCAGTTGCCCCGCCAGGGGTTCCAGCAGGGCCACGTCGGGTAGGCTCAGCCCCCGCTCCCACTTGGAGACCGCCTTGTCGGTGACCCCCACCCGCTCGCCCAGCTCCCGCTGGGTGAGGCCCGCCTCCCGGCGGCACCGCGCCACAAACTGTCCAAAGCGCACACTGTCCATCTTCCCCGCTCCCTTCCTTTCCCCCACCATAGCACAGGCGGGGGCAAACTGGCAATCGACCGGCAGTCGAGGGGACTCTCCCCGGCCTTCCGCCCCTGGAAAAGGGCAGAAAAGAGGCGCCGCCCGGCGGGCAGCGCCTCTTTTGGCAATCAAAAATCAGTCGGCCAGGATGCGGGTGATGGCCCCGGTGGGGCACTCGCCGATGCACTTGCCGCAGTCGATGCAGACGGCGGGGTCCACCACCGCCAGGTTCTCCTCCATGTGGATGGCCTCCACCGGGCAGGTGCGGGCGCACTTCTGGCAGCCGATGCAGCCCACGTCGCAGCCCTTGCGGGTGACACCGCCCTTTTGGTGGTTGCGGCAGAGGACATAGGCCGAGGCCTTGGAGTCGTCCACCAGCTGGAGCAGGTGGTTGGGGCAGCGCTTGACACAGGCCCCGCAGCCGGTGCAGAGCTCCCTGTCCACCACCGCGACCCCGTCCTGCACCGAGAGGGCGCCGAACATGCAGGCGGAGACGCAGTCCCCGTGGCCCAGGCAGCCGTCGGGGCAGACCCAGTCGCCGGCGAAGAAGCGGTTGGCCGCGTGGCAGGTGGAAATGCCCTGATAGGTCATCTTGGTGCGGGTGTGCTGGGCGTTGCCCCGGCAGGCGACAATGGCCACCCGCTTGGCGACCGCGCCGGAGGAGCGGCCGGTGATCCCGGCGATCTCCTCGGCGGTCTTGGCCCCGCCGGGCACACAGAGGTTGCCCTCGGCCTGACCTGCGGCCACCGCCTTGGCGTACTCGTCGCAGCCGGCGTAGCCGCAGGCGCCGCAGTTGGCCCCCGGCAGGGCCTCGCGAACGCGCTCCACCGTCTCGTCGGTCTTGACCTCCATGATTTTGGAGAAGGCCACCAGGATGATGGCGGCGGCCAGCCCCAGGCCGGTGACCACCATGACCCCGTTGAGCAGGATATTCATTCTCTCAGCCCCCCTTACTTAAACATGTTCTCCGCCAGACCGGCGAAGCCCATGAAGGACAGGGAGACCAGCGAAGCGGCCACCAGGGTGATGGGGAGCCCCTGAAAGGCCTTGGGGACATCACAGCTCTCCAGTTTGCGGCGGACCCCGGCGAAGAGCACCAGGGCCAGCATAAAGCCGACGCCCGCGCCGACGCCGTTGACCACCGACTCCCAAAAGCCGTACTTGTTGTCCACGTTGAGCATGGTCACCCCCAGCACCGCGCAGTTGGTGGTGATGAGGGGCAGGTAGATGCCCAGGGCCTTGTGCAGGCTGGGGATATAGCGCTTGAGGATGATCTCCACCAGCTGCACCAGGGCGGCGATGACCAGGATGAACACCAGGGTGTTCATGTACTCCAGGTTCATCTGCTCCAGCAGGTAGTGCTGGATGGGCCAGGTGGCCGCCGAGGCCAGGCCCATGACGAAGATGACGGCGCCGCTCATTCCCAGGGCGGAATCCATCTTTTTGGAGACCCCCAGGAAGGGGCAGCAGCCCAGGAATTTGGAGAGGACGAAGTTGTCCACCAGGATGGCGCTGACCAAAATGACAAAGATCTGTTTCATCAGTTCTCGCCCTCCTCTCTCTTCTCGATCTCACCGCAGATCTCCTTGTTGGCGCAGCCCGCACAGCCGGCGCAGCCGTCCATCTTGCCCACGGCGGGCTTGCCGGTCTTCTTCTCGGTGATCTTGTTGGCCAGGGCCATCAGGCAGCCGAAGAGGAAGAAACCACCCGGGGCCAGCTTCATGATCCCCATGGGGGTGATGAGGTCGGCGGTGAGGGCGATGCCAAACCAGGTGCCGCTGCCAATGATCTCGCGGATGGAGCCCATGATCACCAGCACCACCGTAAAGCCGACGCCCATTCCCAGGCCGTCGAGGACCGAGTCCAGCGGCCCGTGTTTCGAGGCGAACATCTCGGCCCGGCCGAGGATGATGCAGTTGACCACGATCAGGGGCAGGAAGATGCCCAGCGCCTTGTCCAAATCGGGGGCAAAGGCCTTGACGATCAGCTGTACCATGGTCACGAAACCGGCGATCACGGTGATGTAGGCGGGGATGCGCACCTGTTTGGGGATGAAGTTGCGCAGCAGGGAAATGACCAGGTTGGAGCCGATGAGGACCACGGTGGCGGCAATGCCCATCCCCAGGCCGTTGGCCGCCATGGTGGTGACGGCCATGGTCGGGCAGGTGCCCAGCACCAGCCGCAGGACCGGATTTTCTTTTAAGAGGCCGTTGGTGAGGTTTTTCAGGTGGCCTCCCTTTTTCTGTTCTGCCATCAGTTTGCCCCTCCTTTCACCATCTCGTAGACGCTCAGGGCGTTTTGGACGCTGTCGCGCACCGCGGTGGAGGAGAAGGTGGCCCCGGTGAGGGTGGCCACGTCGGCCACGCTCCCCTGTTTGCCGGAGAACTTGCCCCAGAAGCTCTCCTCCTCGACCCGCTTGCCAAGGCCCGGGGTCTCTTCGTTGTCCATCACCTTGATGCGGGTGATGGCGCCGTCCGCGCCGATGCCCACCATCACCGGCACCTGGCCGGCGTAGCCCTTCTGGGAGGCGGAGATCACAAAGCCCGCGTCGCCGGCGCTGTACACCTCGGTGACGCCCAGGGCCTCCATCTCGGGGGTGAGTTCGATCTTCTCAAAGTCGGCCGCGTCGGGCAGCACTTCCCGGCGGCCGGCGTTGGCCACCGCGTCCAGGTTGTCCTGGATCTTCTTTTCTGTCAGCATGTTGACCCCGCCCAGGGCCAGGGAGACCACCAGGCAGATGATGGTCAGGGAGAGGATCGGCCAGACGATCTCTCGAAAGGTGTTTTTCTTCTCCATTCCTACTTGCCACCTCCAAACACTCTGTGCCGGGTCAGCCGGTCGATCTGGGGGGAGAGGATGTTCATCAAGATGATGGAGTAGCTGACCCCCTCGGCGCTGGAACCGAACAGGCGGATGAGCACGGTGATCAGCCCGCAGCCGATGCCGAAGATCAGCTTGCCCCCGTTGGTCATGGGGCTGGTGGAGTAGTCGGTGGCCATGAAGATGGCCCCCAGCATCACCCCGCCGGAGAGGATCTGCTGCAGGGGGTTGGCCCCGGCCACAGCGGTGAGGGCAAAGACGGTGCCGATGAAGCTCAGGGGGATGATGGGGTTGATGACCCGGCGGACCACCAGGTAGACCCCGCCCAGGATCAGCGCCAGGGCGCAGGTCTCGCCCAGCACGCCGGGCTGGTTGCCCAAAAAGAGGTCCAGGTTGCTGGGCAGCTTCTCCCAGGTGCCGTTGGCAAACATGTTCTTGATGGCCACCAGAGGGGTGGCGCTGGCCATGGTCTGCACCCCGGCCTTAAAGTAAAAGGCGTTGGGGTAGGCGGTCATGGCCGAGGTGAAGGAGAGGGCCAGGACGATTCGCCCGCCGATGGCCGGGTTGACGAAGTTCTGCCCCAGGCCGCCAAAGAGCTGCTTGACCACGACGATGGCCACGAAGCAGCCGATGACCGCCATCCAGATGGGGAGGGTGGCCGGCAGGTTGAAGGCCAGCAGGATGCCGGTGATGACGGCGGTGAAGTCCCCCACCGTCTGCTGTTTTTTCATCAGCAGGTTCCAGAGATACTCAAAGCCCACGCAGGAGACGATGCAGACCGCGATCAGGATCAGCGCCTTGGTGCCGAAGAGGACGCCGGAGGCGACGATTGCCGGGATCAGGGCGATGACCACGTCCCGCATCACCGAGGAGGTGGTGCGCTTGTCCCGCAGGTGGGGCGATGAGGAAACGATGAGTTTGTTTTCGGTTGTTTGGGTGTTCAAGTTGTCTCCTCCCCCTCTCTATTTCTTCTTGTCGGCGCGGTAGTCGCGCAGGTTGGCCTTGGCCTCCCGCATGGCCTGGGTCACCGGCCGCTTGGAGGGGCAGACAAAGGAGCAACAGCCGCACTCCATGCAGGCGTCCACCTGCAGCCGGGCCACCTCTTCCAGGTCGTTTACCTTGTTGGCCTCGTAGATCTGCGGGGGCATCAGCCCCATGGGGCAGGCGTCGGCGCAGCGGCCGCACTTCATGCAGGCCAGCACCGCCTGGCTCTTGACATACTTGTCCCCCAAAAAGAGGAGGCCGTTGGTGTTTTTGGCCACGTTGTAGGCGTCGGTGTAGACGCACATCCCCATCATCGGGCCGCCCAGCAAGATCTTCTTGGGCTCCTCGACATAGCCGCCGCAGAAGGCCGCCACGTCGGCGATGGAGGCGCCCACCGGCGCCAGCACGTTTTTGGGGGTCTTGATGCAGTCGCCGTCCACGGTGATCCGCTTCTCCACCAGGGGCATGCCGGTCTTTAAATAGCGGGCGATAAAGGCCACGGTGGAGATGTTGAGCACCACCACCCCCACGTCAGCCGGCAGCTTGCCCTTGGGGATGACCCGGCCGGTGAGCTCGTTGACGATCACCTTCTCCGCCCCCTGGGGGTAGCGGGTGACCAGGGTGCGCACCTGGATGCGCTCGTCCCCCTCGGCCTTCTGGGTCAGGGCGGCGATGGCCTCGGGCTTGTTGCTCTCGATGCCGATGAGGGCGGTGCGGATGCCCAGGTACTTCTGCACCAGCCGCACCCCCTCCAGCACGTCGTCGCCGCGCTCCAGGCACTCGCGGTAGTCGGCGGTGAGGAAGGGCTCGCACTCGGCCCCGTTGACGATCAGGGTGTCGATGGCCTCGGGGTCTGGGGGAGCGAGTTTGACATAGGTGGGGAAGCCCGCGCCCCCCAGGCCGATGAGACCCGACTCCCGCACGGCGGCCAAAAAGCTCTCCCGGTCGCGCACCTCCGGGGGGGCGATGGCGGGGTCCGGGGTCTGGGCCCCGTCGGCCTGAATGACCACCGCCTTGGCGCGGATGGAGTTGGGCAGGATGAACTCCTCAATGGCGCTCACCTTGCCCGAGACGCTGGCGTGGACGACGGAGGCCAGTCCCCCTTCTGTCCGCCCGATGACGGTGCCCACAAACACCTCCTGCCCCGGCTTGACCGCGGGCTCACAGGGTTTGCCCACGTGCTGTGCCAGGTGGATGCGGACGGTTTTGGGGACCGGCATTGCCTCGGTGGCGCACCCGCTGGTGTTCTTGAAGTGCCCCGGCAAAACGCCGCCCCTGGTTTTTTTGAACGCGTTCTTACCAAACGAAAACACAGATTGTACCCTCCCGTACTGACCGCGTCGGCGCGCGCAGACCCCGGCGGCAAAAACGCCGGACAGGCTGCGCGCAAAAAGGGGGCAAAGCCCCATTCCCCGCCGGTTTCACGGTTTATTTACAATTGGATATTATAGCATTTCCCCGCGCCGCTGTACACCAATTTGCTGTCGAATTGGGAAAACCACGAAAAGTGCAAAGGGTTTCTGTGCAATTTGTGGCAGGTGCACAGAAGTCTTGTTAAAAGTTTGTCGGAGTGTATAAATTTTTCCTATCGATAAAAAACGGATGGATACTCGCCCCGCCCGGGCAAGCATCCCTTCTGAACAGAGAACAGCGCCCCCACCGGCCGGCGGGGGCGCAAAAACTCTGCTCTGTGGGACAGTCGGTTTAGAGGCCCGCCTCTTTTGCCCGCTGGGCCACCCCTTCGGGGATGGGGGGCAGCACGTCGTCGGGGGCGGGGCAGTTGTAGCCACCGCCGGTCTCGGCCACCAGCTCTTCTCTGGCCTTGGCCGTCACCTCGGGGCAGTCGATGACCTTGGCCGCCGTCAGGGCCAGCACCTCGCCGGCCTTTAGGTACCCCTTCTCGCCGATGGAGGAGCCGGTCTGCCCGGTGACCTGCCAGGTGTGGGGGGTGGTGCCGATGCAGAAGCCCGCGATCATGGCCTGGGCGGTGGGGGTCACGTAGCTCACGTCCCCCACGTCGGTGGAACCGGCGACAGGGGTGGCGTTGAGGTCCAGGGGGTCGACGGTGTCGTTGAGCGGGGCGGCCACGATCTCCTTGGCCCGCTCCTCGCCGTAGCGCTTGACCAGGCCGCTGACCACCTGCTGGCGGCTCCCCTCGTCAAAGGAGGCAAAGAACTTGGCCGCCAGCTCCCTGTCTGCCCCGTCGAATGCAGGGGCGCCCAGCTCCGCCAGGGAGTCGTAGAGGAGCTTGGTCATGGTGGGGTTGGGGATGTAGTCGCTCATCCCCGACTGGATCTCGCAGACGCACTCGGTGCCGCAAATGAGGGCGGCGCCCTTGGCGATGTCCTTCACCCGCGCCAGGATCTCCTGGACCTGGGCGCTCTTGGGGGCGCGCAGGAAGTAGTGGACGCAGGCGTGGTCCTGCACCACGTTGGGGGAGGTGCCGCCCACGTCCAGGTAGGCGTAGTGCATCCGCGCCTCGGGGATGACGTGCTCGCGCAGGTAGTTGACCCCCACGTTCATGATCTCGCAGCTGTCCAGGGCGCTTCTCCCCGCGTGGGGGGCGGCCGCCGCGTGGGCGGTGCGGCCGAAGAACTTGAACTTTACGCTGACGTTGGCCAGGGAGCTGAAGGTCCAGGCGGCATTGTTGTCAAAGGGGTGCCAGGTGAGGGCGCAGTCCAGGTCGTCGTACAGGCCGGCGCGGGCCATAAAGGTCTTGCCCCAGCCGTTTTCCTCGGCCGGGCAGCCGTAGAGGCGGACGGTGCCGCTCTTCCCGGTCGCGTCCAGGTAGTCCTTGATCGCCACGGCCGCCGCCGCGGAACCGGTGCCCAGGGCGCTGTGGCCGCAGCCGTGGCCGCCCTCCTGCCCGGGGATGGGGTCTTTGGTGGGGCAGCCGGGCTGCTGGCTGAGCTGGGAGAGGGCGTCGTACTCGGCCAGGATGCCGATGACCGGCTTTCCGCTGCCGTAGCTGGCCACAAAGGCGGTGGGGATGCCGGCCACCCCGGTCTCCACCGCAAAGCCCTCGGCCGCCATAAAGTCCCGCAGGGCCAGGGCGGACTGGACCTCTTCGTAGCCCAGCTCGGCGCTCTCCCAAATCCTTTTGTGCAGTTCCCGCAGGGCAGACGCCCGCTTGGCCACCGCCTCTTTGACAATGTTCTTCGCTTCCATTCTCGCAAACCTCCTCGCGCATTCGGCCCCGTCGGGCGGGGCAGATGGATCTCTCGCCTCCATTGTATCACCCACAGGTCGCCGGAAGAAAGGGGCGACGGCCCCTTTCTTCCAACTTTGGACGGATGACCAGGAACCGCGCTGTTTTTTGGCGCTTTTCACAAGGCATATCCCCCTAAAGCAAAGGGGGCCGACGCCCCCGCCCACTGGCGGGGATCGCCGGCCCCCTTTGAAAGGTGTGTCCGGTCCTGCGAGAACTAGCGGCGCTTTTTGCGCAGCAGGAAGGCGGTGATGGCCGCCCCGGAGAGAGCGACGGCCACGGCCGCCGGGCGGAAGGTGTCGCCGGTGTTGACGCTGGGATCGCCGGCGGGCTTCTCCTCCTCGCCCTGGTTGTTCTGTTCGCCCTGGTTGCCCTCCTCGCCGGAGGGTTCGCCCTTGTCGGCGGGGATGGCGCTCTCGCTCTCCACCACGGCCGAGAGGATGCCCGCGTAGTTGTCCAGGTAGAAGAGGGTCTCCTCCACTGCGCCCTCCTTAAAGATGGTCACCTCGTGGGGACCGTTGGAGAGGGTGAGGGCGAACTGGCCCTTGTCGTCGGTCTTGTAGGCTTTGGCCTCGCCGCCGTCGATGCGCACCTGGAAGGTGGCGCCGGCCGCCCGCTCCCCCGCGCCGAGGGCGGTGATGGACACCTGGTAGCTCTCGGCGGTGTACCCGCCGCCGATGGCCCGGATCCGGCCGCCGTTGACCGGCACCCGGATGCCGTCCTTATTTTCCGGCTGGGCGCTCAGGTGCTCCAGATAGCGCACGAAGATCCCCTTCTCCCCGTCGCCGCTGCCGATCTTGGTGTAGGCGTCGTCCTCGGTGAGGCCCCAGAAGCCGTCGCCGCCGCCCAGGTTGTAGGTGCCGCTGGTGACCACGATCGACTTCACATCGTCGTTTCGGTCGAGGACGGTGCCGTCCTCCAGCTTGATTTCGGTGACCCGCTGACCCTCCTGGGTCTTGCGGCCGGCCTTGGTGCCGTCTGGCTTGGTGTACTCCTGGTAGGCGATGGCGGGCTTGGAGAGGTCATAGGTGTAGGTGAAGCCCGAGGGGATCAAAAAGTGGCCGTGGCCGCCGCTGATCTGCCCGGTGGCGGCATCCTGCGAGGTGACGCTGCTGACCCCGACCTCCACCATGTCGTAGAGGGTCTTGGGACTGATGGCCACATAGATGACCGGCGAGTCGCTCCAGGGGAGGATCTGGTAGACGTTCTCCATGGTGATCTCCCCGGCGGGGATGGTGGCCCGCACGTTGCCACTGCAGATATAGCCGATGTAGTTGTAGTCCTTGTAGGCGGCGTTGGCCGAGAGGGCCTCCTTCGCCTCCCACCGACGGCTGTCGGCCACCAGGTCGTAGAGGTTTGCCTCGGTGGTGCCGGAGACGCTGTACTCGGTGTCCACCACATTGCCCTGCTCGTCCAGGGTGCGGGCCTGGATCTTGCTGGCGTAGAGGGTGGACTGGGTGTTGCCCACCTTCTGGGTCTTGCTGGTCTCCTGCATGGCCTTGACCTTGTCGATGGCCGCCTGGCAGGTGGGGTCGGGCTGGATCCCCTCGGCCTCAACGGTGGCCTTGTTGATCCGCCCGGTGCTCATGCCGGTGAGGTCGTGGCCGTTAAAGGTCAACGTCAGCTTGCCCAGGTTGGCCAGGGTGCTGCCGGAGGAGACAATGAGGGTGTCGCCGACCTTCTCCGATTTTCCCTCCAACATGTCCTGGTGGGTGTGACCATCAATGATGACGTCGATCTTGCCGGCCCCCGCCTCGGCGATGGCCTTGGAGGAGTATTTCTCCTCGGTGGACCAGCCGCAGTGGGCCAGACAGACGATGGCGTCGATGTCCGTCTCATTTTGGTCGATGAGGTTTAGGATGCGGGTGGTCTCGGCCTTGACGTCCAGGAAGTCCAGCCCCTTGAGCTTGTCGGGAGAGGCCAGACTGGAGGTCTCGGGGGAGATCATCCCGAAGATGGCGATCTTGTGGCCCCCCACCGGCTCGACGATGTAGTCGCGCACCAGCTCATTTTTGAGCTCCTGGTTGGAGCCGTTGCCAAACTGCAGGTTGCCCGCCAGAACGGGGAAGTTGGCGGTCTTGACATTCTCCAGCAGGGTCTCCTGGGGGTAGTCAAACTCGTGATTGCCCAGCACCATGGCGTCGTACCCGGCGGCGTTCATCAGCTCAAAGACGCTCTTGCCCTTGGTGAGCATGGAGAAGGGCTGCCCTTGGGTGGCGTCGCCCGCGTCCAGCAGCAGGCTGTTGGGGGTGCTCTTTTTGATGGTCGTGACGTGGGCCAGGTTGAAGGCGTCGCTGATCATCGAGGCGTGCATGTCGTTGGTGTGGTAGATGGTGACGGTGTCCGGCTCTGCCGCGAGGGCAGGCGCCCCCACCGCCATGGTCAGCACCAGCGCCCCTGACAGGAGCGAGGCCAGTGCCCGTTTGAGCGTTCGGTTCATTTCTTCCTCCCCTTTTCGCTGCAAGCAGCGATGATAAATTATAATTTTTCTTTCAGCAGCGAAATATCCTCTTTTTTTGAAAAAACTGGGCTGGTTTGCCAATGGCAGGCCAGCTTTTTTGTGCGCAAATCACAAAATCATCTGCCGAAAGAAAATCTATACGTATTTTATCACAAAAGGGATGGAAGAAGTGTTCTTTTGTTGCAGTCGAAATGACAATCTTTCCCTCGCAAAATTATTCACCCTGTATAATTTTCGCCTGTTTGTAGACGTATTTTCTCGCATATTTGGCAAAATGGACAGAACATTTCCCTTTTGGCCTTCCAAAACCATCTCTCTTTTTCGCAAAAAGAGGCGGCCCCTCTCCCAAAAGGGAGGGGCCGCCTCTATCCCTTCGCCCGGGGGCGACGGCGATCTAGAATTGGATCTTTTCCTCAATGTAGCGCTCCAGCTGGTCGATGGCGATCCGCTCCTGGGCCATGGTGTCCCGGTCGCGGACGGTGACGCAGCCGTCCTGCTCGCTCTCAAAGTCGTAGGTGATGCAGAAGGGGGTGCCGATCTCGTCCTGGCGGCGATAGCGCTTGCCGATGGAGCCGGCGTCGTCGTAGTCCACCATGAACTTTCCGGCCAACTGCTCGCGCACCTTGCCGGCCTGTTCGCCCAGCTTTTTGGACAGGGGCAGAACGGCCGCCTTGAAGGGGGCCAGGGCGGGGTGGAAGTGCATGACCACCCGGCTGTCCTTCTCCCCCACCTGCTCCTCGTCGTAGGCCTCGCAGAGGAAGGCCAGGGCCACCCGGTCGGCGCCGAGGGAGGGCTCCACCACGTAGGGGATGTAGCGCTCATTTGCCTCCTGGTCGAAGTAGCTCAGGTCCTTGCCGCTGTGGTTTTGGTGCTGGGTCAGGTCGTAGTCGGTGCGGTCGGCGATCCCCCACAGCTCGCCCCAGCCAAAGGGGAAGAGGTACTCGATGTCGGTGGTGGCCTTGGAGTAGAAGGACAGCTCCTCCTGCTCGTGGTCGCGCAGCCGCATGTTCTCCTCCCTCATCCCCAGGTCCAGCAGCCAGTTTTTGCAGTAGTCCTTCCAGTAGTAAAACCAGTCCAGATCGGTGCCGGGCTTGCAGAAGAACTCGCACTCCATCTGCTCGAATTCCCGGATGCGGAAGATGAAGTTGCCGGGGGTGATCTCGTTGCGGAAGCTCTTGCCCACCTGGCAGACGCCGAAGGGCAGCTTTTTGCGGGTGGTCCTGGCGATGTTGGCGAAGTTGACAAAGATGCCCTGGGCGGTCTCGGGGCGGAGGTAGATCTCGTTTTTCGAGTCCTCGGTGACCCCCTGGTAGGTCTTGTACATCAGGTTGAACTTGCGGATGTCGGTGAAGTTCTCCCCCCCGCAGTTGGGGCACTTGATGTGGTTGTCGGCGATGAACTGCAGCATCTTCTCCTCCGACCAGCCGTCGGCCGACTCGCCGGTGAAGTCCTCGATGAGCTTGTCCGCCCGGTGGCGGCTCTTGCAGTCCTTGCAGTCCATCAGGGGGTCAGAAAAGCCCCCTACGTGGCCGGAGGCGACCCAGGTTTCGGGGTTCATGAGGATGGCCGAGTCCAGCCCCACGTTGTAGGGGCTCTCCTGCACGAACTTCTTCCACCAGGCCCGCTTCAGGTTGTTTTTGAACTCCACCCCCAGGGGGCCGTAGTCCCAGGCGTTGGCCAGGCCGCCGTAGATCTCCGACCCGGGGTAGACAAAGCCCCTGCTCTTGCAGAGAGAGACCACCTTGTCCATGCTCTTTTCACTGTTTTGCAGCATTGCAAATCCTCCCATTTTCCAGCCCCTGGGGCCAGACTTCTTGTTTCGCCGGCCCTGCGGCCGCGGTCGGTCTCGCAGGCGGCGGTACGCCCATCCGACAAAGCCCCCGGCGAAGCGGGGGCAGTACGCTTCCTATTGTAAAGTCTGGCCGCGCAGAAGTCAAGGCGGAAAGCCCGCTGCCGAGGCCCTTTCGCCAAAGTTTGAAGGCCCCGATTGCGCCGCCGCCGTTTCCGTGGTAGAGTAGAGAAAAATCGCAGTGGAAAGGGCAGGCGATCTTCTTGAAAAACAGCGGTATTTACGGCGTTCGGCGGCGGGTGGGCGACCCCTCCCCCACCCTGGAGCGCGTCTGCGACAGCGCCGGGCTCACAGCCCGGGTGGGCGTGGGCGGACAGCGGGTGCAAAACGACTTTGACCAGATCCTCCCCTGGGGCGGCTTTCGCCGCTGCAACCTGGGCCCCGACGGCCGGGTGCGCGCCTATTTCGGCGAGCCCGGCTACCGAAGCGACGGCGAGGGGGGCCAGGTGATGGTGGAGATCCCCCGCTTCTATCAGCTCCACCTGGAGCGGGAGGGCTGGGAGTACTGGCTGGTCAGCCCCTGCCGGCAGGAGGGGTTTCGCCTCTCGCCGGCCTTTCTCGACGCGCGGGGACAGCCGCTGGAGCACATCTACATCGGCGCCTATCTCTGCGCCCCCGACGGGCGGGGCGGGGTGGTCAGCGCCGCGGGCCGGTACGGCCGCATCCGCACCGACCGCCCCACCTGGCGGGGCCTCTGCCGCAACCTGGGCCCCCGCTGGGGGATGATGGACGCGGTCTTCCTCTGCGACGTGCTGCAACTGCTCTTCACCGTGGAGTTTGCCACCCTCAACTCCCAGTCGGTGATGACCGGGCTGACCGACCTGCCATACAGCGCCGAATCTCCCCTGCTCCTGTCCGAGCAGGGGGCCAACCGCGCCGTGGTGGCGGAGGGGTATGCCCGGCAGTTTCGCCCCGGCCAGGGGATCGCCCTGGGCTGGGCGCTGGGGGACAACCGGGTGGTCCCCCACGCCGCGGTCACCGGCGTCACCCTCCTGGGCGGGGGACGGGCGGCCGTCTCCTTTGACGGCCCGCCCGCCGACTTGGAGGCGGGGATGCTCCTCTACTCCTCCCTCTGGATAAACGGGGGCGCCGATGAGGTGGCCGCCTCCTCCGGCGCGGCCTTTGCCGACGCGCAGGGGCAAGCCCCCATCCTCTGGCGGGGGATCGAAAACCCCTACGGCAACACCTGGGAGTGGATCGACGGGGTCAACATCCTCGACCTGCGCCCCTATGTCTGCACCGACCCGGGCGCTTACAGCGACTGCTCCATCACCGGCGCCTACCGGATGGTGAACTACTGCGACAGCCCCACCGACGAGTCCCCCATCGTCGCCTGGGGGGAGGACCCCCGCCTCCCCTTTGCCCGCTTCCCCACCCGCTCGGGGGAGGACGGCGGCCCGGAGCGCTACTGCGGCGACTTCTACTGGCAGCGGCCGGGGCTGCGGGCGGTCATCTTCGGCGGCAGCTGGTACAACGGCCGCCGGGCGGGGATCTACTGCTTCAGCGGCTGGAGCGCGCCGGAGATGATCCACGTCAACACCGGCGCCCGCCTCCTCTACCGGTGAGGAGCGGACAAAAAGCCGGGTTTCCACCCCGCCCCCCTCTCCGCCAAAAGGCAAAAAAAGGCCCGTGAGCGCGCTGCGCCCGCGGGCCTTTTTCTCTGTCAAACCGTCGCTTCTCCGGCGGGCCCCGCAAAGACAAAGGGGCCCCGGCGACGGCTCTTCTGCGCGAGAAAGCGGATATAGCTGCTCTTGACCGAGCTGAAATTCTTTCTGGGGATGGGGATGAGCGAGCCGTCGCCCATCACAAAGGCGTTGGAGGTGAGCTGGCGCACCCAGCTCATGTTCACCACATAGGACTTGTGGGGGTGGAGAAAGTCCTCATTTTCCAGGAGGACGGCCACCGCCTGCTCAAAGGGGACGCGGATGTGCAGGGAGGGCAGCGTCTCACCGTTTTCCAGGTGAAAATAGAGGATGTGGTTGCGGTACTCCACATAGAGGATCTCGCTCTGGTAGACCGCCGTGAGCCCCGCCTTGCTCTTAAAGGCAAACTGGGGGGCGCTGCCGGTCTGCCGCCAGGTGCGAAGGGCGTCCAACAGGGAAAAGAGGGTCTGACGCTCCACCGGTTTGAGCAGGTACTGAAAGGCGCTCACCCCATAGGCCTCCAGCGCAAAGTCGCGGGAGGAGGTCAGGTAGACCAGCGCCGCCTCCCAGTCGGTCCGGCGGATCTCCTCCCCCAGGCGGATGCCGTCCACCTCCGGCATCAACACGTCCAGGAGGTAGAGGTCGTAGCGCGCCCCGCCCTGGATCTCGCCCAACAGCTGGGCGGAGGAGCCGTACCGGCACAGCTCCATCTCGCAGCCGCGCTCCCACCGGTACTGAGAGAAACTCTCTTCCAGCGCGCGCAACTGCTCCTGGTCGTCGTCGCAGATGGCGATCTTCACCCTGTCACCCCCTCTTTTCGCCCGCGCCGATGCGCGGGTGGTTGCAGCCATTGTACCACAAGCGGGGCACCGGCACAAATGCGCCCGCTAGCGCCCCCCCATCTGAAAGAGCAGCCGCAGCACGAACCAGCCCCCCTCGGCGCTGCTGTCGAGCAGGATGCCGTACTTGCGGGCAAAGGCGAGCATGCTCTTGGTACCGACGCCGTGCTCTTCTCCCTCGGGGAGGGGGAGGTCTGTCTTGGGGTCAATGGCGATCTCCCCCCGGTAGGTGTTGGCGATCTCCAGCAAAAAGCTGTCCCCCACCACCTGGCCGCTGAGCACGATGCTGCGCTGGGTCCCCTCGGGCATCTTCTGGCAGGCGTGCAGGGCGTTTTCCGCCGCGTTGGCCAGCACCACCGCCAACTCCAACTCCTCTGCGGGCAGGGGGTCGGGGAACTCCAGCGCCGAGCGGACGGCGATCCCCTCCTCCTCGGCCCGCCGCAGGTACCCCATAAGGGCGGCGTTGACGGTGAGATTTTTGCAGTAGCAATGCACGGCCGTGCTCTTTGACACCTGTTCGTCCAGGTCGTTTACGATCTGCCGCGCCTCCTGATAGCGCCCGCCCCGCAGGTGCTCGTCGGCGATCTGCAGGTAGTGGCGCAGGTCGTGCCGGTAGATGCGGATGCGGTCCTCACTGCTCAAAATGGCCTGTTCCTGGGCCTTCATCACCTCGACCTGGGCCATCAAGATCTGGTTGGCCCGCTCCTGTTCCAACTGCATCCGCAGCTGGCGGAAAAAGAGGAGCAGCAGCACATAGGTGGCCATCATGGCGCAGACCACCATCAGCACAACGGCCGTGCCCTCCCCGCGGTAGAGGGAGAGGCGCGCCGAATCCGCCAGCAGGTCAAAAATCTCGCAGTAGAGAAAGGGGATGGCGGTGAGGAGGAGCCAGAGGCGGCGAAACCGCTCTTGAATCAAGAAAAACTGCTCCTGAAACACCCGGGCGATGGCCGTCAGCAGGACCAGGTGCAGGGCCAGTTCCAGCGGTATCTCCACCCAGGGGCTCAAAAAGCGCTTCCATATCTCCCCGATCACCCCCACCCCCATCATGATCGAGCAGATGGTCACCACCGTAAAAATGGTTCGCGCGTCCCGGTATTTGGCGTAAAACAGGGACAGCAGGACCACCGGCAACACGATGATCAGCGCGCTGAAGGTCATGACGAAGGCCCGGCCCTTGTAGAGATACAGGGAGAGGCTGAGCAAAAAGATCGCCAAACTCCCCGCCGTCAGCACCGCCACCGCCCGCTTTCCCGAAAAGCGGCTGGGCACGAGCAGATAGATGTAAAAGGCGATGATCAGATAGTTCAGCCAGTTGGACAGCTGTTCCGGCTGGTTCACAAAAGGGCCTCCTTCTCCCCCCGCCCGCGGCGCTGTGGGGGCACTGATTGTTTGGTCAAAGGAACGGGCGCACACCGCCCGGTGAAAAAAACGACCTGCGCCGCGTGCAGGCCGTTTGTTCAGTTGCGCGCCGGGGCGTCACTCCCCGCCGCGGCGAATGCAGACCTGATTTCGGCCGCCCTTCTTGGCCGTGTAGAGGGCCTCGTCCGCCCGCTGCCAGAGGGTCTCGTAATCCGCCCCGTCCCGCGGACACTGGGAGATGCCGATGCTGACGGTGATGGGGCGGCCCGCCTGCAGCGCCTGCTGGCTCTCCTCCCAATCCCCTTTAAAGCGGGCCAACAGCCTCTCGAGCGCCGCCTGCGGCATCTCGCCCGGCAGGTAGACGACAAATTCGTCTCCCCCCACCCGGCCCGCCACCGCCTGTGAAAAGGCGCTCTTGACGCTCTGCGCCAGCGAAATCAGCACCTTGTCCCCAAAGGGGTGGCCAAGGCTGTCGTTGATGTCTTTAAAGTGGTCGATGTCCAGCACCAGCAGCCAGCCCTGGGGGCCGTTGCCGATGAGTCGGCTGGCCGTCTCCGTCAAATACAGGCGGTTGAGCAGCCCTGTCAGCGAGTCGTGGCGCAGGTTGTAGATGATCTGCTGGCCGGTCTGCTCCACCATTCGGTGGGGGAAGAACTCGTCCTGGGTCTGGTTGGGGTCGGGGACCGACTGGTGGACGTGGACGAGCTTCCAGCCCCCATCCCCCTTGCGCAGCACCATGGTGAAGCGAAAGTGCAGGTCGTAGGGGATGCCGTCGCCGGTGCTCTCCCGCACCACCAGCTCCCCTATCACCAGGCAGCACCCGTCCGAGAGGGCGGTCGTCTGATACCACTGGTCCTTGATGAGGAAGGTGCCGTTCCACTCCCCGCTCTCCCGCGCCATGGCCGCCTCAAATGCCTGGACATTGCGGCTGACCTCGTGCGCTCCGGTGCCGATGACGCTGAGCGCGGGGTCCACGACCTCTGCAAGAAAGTCATAGCGGCGCTCCTCCAGATACTGGTGCCAGAGAAACCGGCAAAACTCCTCCGGCGTTTGGGGACCGTTCATCCTCGCCCTCCTTTCACCGCCGCCACCGCGGGCAGGCGTTTGTCATTTACCTTATTTTATCAGGAAATCGCCCTCATTAAAAGGGGGCGCTGCAAATTTACAGCGCCCTTTGATGGGGGAAAATCATCCATCGGGCAGGCCTGTCAAACGGCGACCATCCCGTCTGCCGCAGGGCGCTGTTTGGCACCCCGCCCAGCCCGGCACCTCCCTTCCGCCGCCCAAACAAAAAAGGGGCGCCCGGCGGTCCGGCCGCGGGCGCTCCCTTAAATGGCGCTATTTGTTGTACTTTCTCTTCTTGCCGTAGACGGCGGCGCCGGTCAGCCCTGCGGTGGATACCAGCAGGAGGGTGACCCACAGCCCAACGCTGCCAAAGTCGCCGGTCTGCGCCGTGTCGGACTTTTCATCCTCGGCGCCCGCTTCACCGGTGGCCGGGATCTCCACAGCCGCCTTCTTGAAGCCGCAGACAGTGCACGCCTCGTACTTGCTCCCCTTCTCGGTGGCGGTGGCTTCCTTTTCGACCACCCATTTGAAGGTGTGCTCGGCCGCCTCGACCTTTTCGCCGCAGACGGTGCACAGGTGCCAGTGCTGGTTGCCGTCAGAGACCCACTCAGCACCTGCGGAGTGGCCGACGGCCTTCACCACAGTGTCCGCCTGGGCGATCTCTTTGGTCAGCTCTTTGTCGCCAAAGTACTTCCCGCAGTCAGCACAGTACCAGTAGGCGATATTGCCATCCTCGGTACAGGTGGGCGCTTTTTCCGCAACAGCAGTGACGGCCCCATGGGTGGTGACAGGGGTGTCGGTGACCGGCACGTCATTGACGGTGACATTGCCACTGCCGGTGTTGGTGACGGCGACCTGGTCCAGGCCGGTCAGGTCCGCATCGCCGCACAGAACGGTCACCTTGTCGCCCTTGGCGGCCTTTTCGTTGAGGGTCTCGTTGATTTCGGCAGCGGTGCCGATGTAGGTCTTGCCGGTGGAGTTCAGAGAGGCGGCAACGGCGCTCTGAACGGCGTAGTCCGCCGCGTCGGGAGAGGTGAAGGTGCCGGCAGAAATGCTGGTGTCGTAGTAGTCGTCCATGAGGGCGCTGTCAAATTCGCCGGTGTAGTCGCCGCCCTTGATGGCGACCGAACCGCCCGCTCCAGAGCCCTGGCCGTAGGAGAACAGCTTGGCGCTGGTGGCCTGCTCGTCCACCACAAAGGTGCCGCCCGAAATGGCCAACTGGCCTTTGGCGTGGTCGCCCCAACTGCCGTTGGAGACGACGCAGGCGACATCGCCACTGGCGGTGAAGGTGCCGCCGTAGATGTTGGCGATGTTCCAGTTTTGCACCACAGCGCCCTCATAGGTCGGGCAGCTGAACGCGCCGTCGTAGATGTTCAGAACGCCGCCCTCGTCGTTTTTGACGGGGTTGTAGCCGGCACTGGTAAAGGAACCGCCGTTGATGGTCAGCGTCGGGCTGGCGCTGTTGGCGCCCTCCACGTAGTTGTTGCGCTCGTTGGGCTTGGCCGCAGCATAAGAGGAGTAGCCGTTCTCAATCAAGCTGGAAACGGTGTCGACGGTGGTCTTTACGGTGACGCCCTTGTTGATGGTCATCTCGCCGTGGTTGCAGATGGTGTACCACTGGTTGGCGCTGCGGGTGTAGTACCCGCCGGACAGGGTGGTCTTGCCGCTGTTGAACACCGCGGCATAGCCCTTTACCGCCGCCTGCACCTTGCCGCCGCCCACCGAGTCGATCACCTCGAGGGTGGCACCGGCGCTCACGTAGATGGCGTCCTTGTCCTTGGCGGTCAGGGTCTTGCCGTTCAGGTCCAGGGTGACGGTGACCCCCGTCGGAACGACGACGCTCTGCTCGATGTCCGCCCCGAGTTTGACTGTGCCGCCGCTCTGGACAGCACTGGTTAGCTCGTCCGCCGTGGAAACCGTCGACTCTGCCGCAAATGCAGTGACGCTGCCCATGGATATGGCCAGCGCCGCACACAGCGCCAGGGACAAGAGTTTCTTTGGCATCTTTACTTTGCCCATATGTATGCCTCCTTTTTATTCTTCAAGAGAACCTGTTGGCGGCTCCCATTGAATTTCCTACCAAATTGCCACATAATCTGCATTATGTAGTGGGTGTCAACCGAAAACTTCTTTAACTTTTAATTCATATTACCATTCTCTTCCTGCCACAGTCAAGGGCCCCGTGGATATTTTACAGATACAGGCGTCAGAAAGAGACCTTCCGATCCTCTTTTTCGGGAGGTTTGATTTGCTGCGCGCAGATAGTTGTCGGTCCTGCTGCGAATGTCCTTTTGCGGGGCCGATGGGCAATGTCCATGCTCCCTATTTTCCCCAGGTGCGCACATAATGCAGATTATGTAGTTTTTTTTGTTTTTAAAGCACCAGTTTTAGGGCGTCCATCCGCTGGCGGTGTTCTCTGCCGGAGGAGATGATGTAGATGCGGGTGGTGTTGATGTTGGAGTGTCCCAAAATATCGGCCAGTTTCGCCAGATCCCGGTCGACGGCATAAAAGCAGCGCGCAAACAGGTGCCGCAGGTTGTGCGGAAAGACCTTGCTGCGCTCCACCCCAGCCTCTGCACAGAGCGATTTCATCATCCGCCAGATGCTCGAGCGGTCCAGCGGCCGCCCCGTGCGGGTGATGAATACCGGGCCGCTCTTGATCCCCTGCCGGCGCAGATAGCACTGCAGCCTCCTCCGCAGTTTTCCCGTCAGCAAGATCACCCGGGTCTTCCCCTTGAGCTGGAGGACCGCCTCCCCCCTCTCCACCGCCTCGGCGGTGATGCTGTGCAGTTCCGACACGCGGATACCCGTAGCGCAGATCGTCTGCATCAGCAGTGAGAGCCTGTCGCCACGCCGGGTCTCCGCCGCGCGGACCAGGCGCAGGTATTCGGCCTTTGACAGCTCCCTTTCTCTGGAGCAAAAGGCCTGTCGCTGGATTTTCAGCTGTTTCACCCGCAGGTCGTGTCTGCCCAAAAACGAGAAAAAGCCGTTGAGCGCCGCCAGCTTTGCGTTGACGCTGGCTGGCTGATACACCTCCTGCAGGTGCCTCTTGTAGCCGATCACCCGCTCCTTGGTGAGCTCCCGCCCCGACAGCCAGCGGAGGAATGCCTCGATGTCCCGGCGGTACTGCCCGCGGGTGGCAGGACTTCTCTCCCCCCACTCTAGATGCTCTATATACCCTTCGACTGCTTTCCACATGTCGCCATCCCCTTGTCTCTCTGCAAATTCCTTCCTTTTGACCCGTTTGTCCACCTGTTTGATTGTAGGGGATTTTGTCGAATTTTGCGTACAGGTAAATGATGGAAAATTCTTTATGAAAAGCGGTTTTTCCCTCATCTCCAGGAAGCGCGCCCGATCCGGAGAGGCAAAACCGGCCATCTTTCCCCCACATGGTCGGAGTTGCCCCCCTGCGGGGTGAGCGGCTTTTTTCTCAAGCGGGCCCCCGTCGACCCGGCAAACTTTATTTTTGCTACCCATATAAAGAAAGAGGCGGCCGCTTTTTCGAATCGGCCGCCTCTTTGACTTAAAAAACGTTCTGCCCTCCCCATCAGGCACTTCAAAGAGCTTTCTCTACTTCCAGAAAGAGCAGCCCCTGTCCCTTCCCACTCTCTTGCCCCCCTGCGGCAAACAGGCGCAATGAAAAGAGATAAGCACCCTCCCCATATGAAATGCACCCCAAAAAAGCAATGTTGAGTGCGAACAGGCGAGGCACCGCCCCACGCGCAGGCGCTATCCTGCAAAAAGAAAAACCTGCGGAGCGCGAATTGCTCGCCGCAGGTTTGAAGGGGCGGATACGTTAGCCGCCCATAGCAAAAAAGTGTTTCTCAAAAGGGAAACCGGGGCAACGCAAAGGTTGCCCCGGTTTCCATGCCATTCGGTTGTACACATCACGGCACTGGTTTGCACTTATTTGTCGGCTTTTCTATATCCGCACTTGGGGCATACGCCGTTTTCGTCGAGGGCGATGCCGCACAAGGGGCAGCGATCGATCTTGTTGTCCGTCTGGAATTCAGCAGAAGCTGCATTGACACCACTGGTAAAGGTGATTTTGGCAATATTGAGTTTATCCTTCAGCAAATCATAGACGATTTTGATCATGCCCTCTACCGTCATGGTTTCTTTTGTAACAACCAACCGGCAGTCCGGATAAGCGGTGGCCAACTCTGTTTTAAAAGCCGGGCCTTTCATCTGATTCTGCGGTGCGCCGTTGCGGATGCCTTGCTTTTCGTACACGTCAAGAACGGCGGGAAGGAGGGGGTCGTCCTCTCTGAGGATCAGCGCGTGGTCAAAATTCTTCAGAACTCCCCAAGCGGTTTTCTGGATCTCGTTGCAAGGAAAAACCATATTTACACCAGATTCCACCGAATCCTCAACCTCAATGGTCAGAACACCGGTGTGCCCGTGCAAGTACTGAGCTTCTCCCTTAAAGCCGTAAAATCTGTGCGCATATTGCAGGTCCAATGTTGTAATGCTTCTCATATACTGATATCCTCCTAATTTATTATTTACGGGATCATGCACCCGTATGGCACATTGAATTTGCGAAAGGGCTATGATTGAGACTTGGTTTTGCAATCCGGGCAGATGCCTTTAAACATCAGGTCATGGCCGCTAAACTCAAAACCGTGGGCATCCTTGATCCGTTTTTCCAAATCTTCGATGTAGTCCATATCCACATCAAAAACCCGACCGCATCTTAAGCATCTCGCATGATAGTGATCGTGACATAGGTGATCGAACCGATCGGCGTCGCCCGGAACCTCCAGCTTTCGGATCTCCCCGTTCTCCGCAAGCTGATTTAAATTCCGATAGACAGTCACCTTGCTGATATTGGGGTACTCTTTGACAACCAGACTGTAAATTTCTTCAACGGTGGCATGGCACTGTAAGGTATTGACCGCTTTCAAAACCAAAGCCCTCTGAATCGTATTTCGCTTTATCATTTCATTCGACCCTTGATCTATAATTAGAATCCATTTCTAATTAGCATAATAATCCAATTAGAACAGTATGTCAAGTATTTCTATGAAATTTTTTACAATCCTCTTTTCCGACCATATCCTGCCTACTGATAAAAAGCCTGTAAACCCTCACGAATACTAAAAACGGGCCGGTCATCCCAGGGGACCGGCCCGTTTGAGTGGGAAAAGCGATTGAGAGGCCGCCCATATCCCAGTCACAAGGGCGCAAAAAGGCGCGTGAGAAACTGAAGGGAGGATTGAAACCCCTGCATCAGGACCTTCTAAACTGTGTTGGCCAACAGATCGACTCTGTTGGGATACATACGGCAGAAAAACACAAAAGAAATCGCCATACAGCTGCAAAACGCAACCATACGGCGATTGATTTATTGAAAGGGGCGGACACTTTAGGCGTTGCCCGAGCGCGGGAGCATTGCTGTAAAAAGAAAAAACCTGCGGAGCGCGAATTACTCACCGCAGGTTTGGTGGTGGAGGATGGATTCGAACCATCGAAGCGAAACGCAACAGATTTACAGTCTGCCCCCTTTGGCCACTCGGGAACTCCACCATATTTTATTTTAGTAGCCACATTGGCCGGCTCTTTTCAATGGAGCTGGTGGACGGACAAAAGCGCTTCGCGCTTTTACGGCTTGCGGCATAGCCGCTGCGCCACTTTTTGCTAAAAATTGTTCACTGAACAATTTTCTTTACGCAAAAAGCCCTCTTAGGGTTCAAGTCCCACCTAGCTACACATTTAACTGGAGCTGGTGGACGGACTTGAACCCCCGACCTGCTGATTACAAATCAGCTGCTCTACCAACTGAGCTACACCAGCAAATGTGACAACAGTATAGATTATACCATCTTCTTTTTGCGTTGTCAACAAAAAAATTGGTCGAGGCGACAGGACTTGAACCTGCGGCATCCTGGTCCCAAACCAGGCACTCTACCAAACTGAGCTACGCCTCGTCAGCCTTTGTGTTACAGCGCAGCACACCAAAAATTGCTGGATATTCGTAACACAGCTTTTATATTTTAGCCCATCCGCGCCCGTTTGTCAACCAGATCTGCCTCCCTCTTTTCCCTGCTCCGTCCGCGCTGTAACCCAACTGTAACACTTTGTAACCTCCGTCAGGTTGTATGAAAAAATTTGCTCATGTATACTGTTGTTATAGCAAACGGCCGCCCTGCCGCCCCGCCCTGCGGGGAGACGGCCGCGCGGACAGAGCAAAAAGGGAGTGAAAGCATGGAGCACACGTACAACCCCAAGGCGCAAAGCATCCTTTCTGAAATCAAAAAAGCGGTGGTCGGCAAGGACGACATCGCCGCCAAGATCCTCATGGCCCTGCTGGCACAGGGTCACGTCCTCCTCGACGACATCCCCGGCGTGGGCAAGACCACCCTGGCCATGGCCTTCTCCAAGGCTCTCTCGCTGGACTACCACCGCATGCAGTTTACCCCCGACGTCATGCCTTCGGACATCACCGGCTTCACCATCTACAACAAGCAGCTGGGCGATTTTGAGTACAAGCCCGGCGCGGCGGTCTGCAACCTCTTTTTAGCCGACGAGATCAACCGCACCTCCTCCAAGACCCAGTCGGCCCTGCTGGAGGTGATGGAGGAAGGCCACATCACCGTCGACGGGGTCACCCGCGAGATCCCCAAGCCCTTCATCGTCATCGCCACCGAGAACCCGGTGGGCTCGGCGGGCACCCAGATCCTGCCCGAGTCGCAGCTGGACCGGTTCCTCATCTGCCTCTCCATGGGCTATCCCGACGTGGAGAGCACCATCACCATCATGGAGCGCCGCCACGACAGCAACCCGCTGGACGAGGTCATCCCCCAGGCCAGCCGGGAGGAAATTTTGCAGATGCAGCGGGAGACCCAGCTGGTCACCGTGCACAAGGCCATCTACGAATATGTGGCCCAGTTGACCGAGGCCACCCGCAACCACGCCATGATCACCCTGGGGATGAGCCCCCGCGGCGCCCTGGCCCACATCCGGATGGCCAAGGCCATGGCCTACCTCTACGGCCGCGACTTCGTGGTGCCCGACGACGTGCAGGAGACCTTCTTCGACGTGGGCGCCCACCGGCTGGTGCTGGGCTCCAAGGCGCGGGTCGGTGGGGTCACCGCCAAGACCCTGCTGCAGGAGATCCTCAACGACACCCCGGCCCCGCAGATCACCGAAAGCCTGCTCGACCAACAGTAGAAGACGCCGAAAGGGGATGTTCCCGTGAAAAAAGCGCGCATCATCTACGGGGCGTTCTGCGTCGCCATGGCGGTGTTCGCCTTCTCCTACCGGGAGTACCTGTCCATGCTGGCCTTCGCCATGGCGCTGCTGCTCCCTCTGGGGCTCTATCTGCTGCTGCGCCACTGCGCCAAAAAAGTCGAGGTGGAGCTGCTGCCCGGCCCCCACTCCCTGGGGCGGGGCGAGTCGTTCTCCCTGCAGCTGCAGATCAAAAACCGGGGGCGGCTGCCCATCGCCCGCTGCCAGGTGGAGCTGTTGGCCCGCCACCAGTTCTACGGCGACCCCAACCGAACGGTGGTGGAGACCCCCGTCTTCTCCAAAAACACCCAGACCATCTCCTACTCGGTGGCCCCCCGCCACACCGGGAAGATCACCTTCTCCCTGGGCGAGGTGCGGCTGTACGACTTTTTGGGGATCACCTGCATCCGGCTGGAGCCGAACAGCCGCTTCGTGCTGCCGGTGCTGCTCGCCTTTGTGGACTCGGCCGCCCGCATCGGGGTGGACTTTTTCCGCCACGTGCCCGACAGCAACACCTTCTCCCGCCACCGGCGGGGGGACGACTCCTCCGAGACCTTCAAGCTGCGGGAATACCAGCCCGGCGACCGGATCAACCACATCCACTGGAAACTCACCGCCAAGGTGGGCGAGATGATCGTCAAGGAGTCCAGTTTCCCCCTGCAGGACACCACCTGCATCTTCTTGGAGCTCTACCGGGTCTCCGGATCGCGGGAGGACAAGAACTACCTCGACGCCATCTTGGAGACCCTCTGTGTCCTCTCCCCCCTCTTTTTGCAGGAGGGGATCGAGCACACCGTCTACTGGTACGACCTGCAAAACGGGGGGCTCGCCTCCCACCGGATCACCGATGAGGCCGACCTGTTTGGCTGCCTGGACGACCTCTTTGACGCCGCCAGCTACACCGAACAGATCTACGCCCTGCAGGCCTACTGCCAAAACTTCACCGTGGCCAAGAGCGCCCAGGTGCTCTACCTGGCCCCCATCATCGAGACCGGCCCCATCGAGCAGATGGGGATGGAGCACCGGGAGCCCTTTACCTTTTTCTACATCCACGACTTCGACCACTGCGACATGCCGGTGCTGGACCGGTATGGCATCCGCTGTATCTGCGTGGACTCTGACCACCCGGAAGGGGCCCTGCAGGCCCTGATCCTGTGAAGGGGGGGACTGAACTTTGAAAGCGAAGAAAAAGCGCGGCAAGAAACCCTCCCTCCTCTACAAACTGCGCCACCCGGCGCCCCTTCCCCCGCTGGAGGGGGACGACATCGTCCTTCTGCGGGACACCTCCCTCGCCCTGGAGCGGCGCGCCCCCCAGGCCAAGTGGTATGTGCGGCTGTTTTTGCTGGGGCTCTGCACCCTCTCCTTTTTGGCCAGCTTCCTCACCCTCTACCAGCTGCCGGTGAGCCTTGTCTCCCCGGTGGCGCTGGGGGTCTGTCTGGTGGGGGTCTGCCTGCTCTACACCCTCTTTAAATACCCCCTGGCGGGGACGGGGGCGGTCCTCTTTGCAGCCGTCTCCTTTGGCCTCTTCAAAAGCGACGCCCTCTTTTTCGGCTTTGAGATGTTTTTCAACCGGGTCATCGAGCTGCTCAACTGGCACACCTTTGAATTTTTGATCCCCTACCGGATCCCGCCCCTCTACGACCAGCCGTCCAACGAGCGCTTCTTTGTGAACTTTGCCCTCTGCTGCATCCTCTTCGTCATTGGGGTGGCCATCCTCTACCGGCCCAACATCTTCCTCTACCTGGCGGCCACCTTCCTGCCGCTGCTCCCGGGGCTTTTCTACGGTCTCACCCCCTCCTACCTCCCCTTCTTGCTGCTGGCCGCCTCCTACGCGCTGGTGCTCTCTTTGCACCTGGCCACCCGGCACCCCCGCGCCAAGAGGGATTTCTCCGAAAAAATCGAAAAAAAGACCCGCGCCTTTCGGGTGGACTACCGAAATTACAGCTACCGCTACGCCACCGCCCTCAAGAGCGGCTGTGTCCTCATCGGCCTCTGCCTCTGCTGCCTGGCGGCGGGCGGGCTCATCATCTCGCCGCCGCTGTACAACAGCCGGGCCTTTACCTCCTTTCGCAACGGCGCCGGACACAAGCTCTCCGAGGTGTCGATGGAGAAAGAGCCCAGCCGCATCCTCAGCCTCTATCGCGGGCAGTTGAGCCGCCTGGGCATCTGGCGCAACTACGACGCCGCCAACGACCTGATGATCCGCACCCCCACCCTGGGCCAGTCCATCTACCTCAAGGGGTATGTGGGCGGGATCTACCGGGGGGACCGGTGGGACACCCTGGACGAGGAGGCCGAGCAGACGGGCCGGCAGGCCTTCGGCTCCCTCTTCTCCGAGGCGGAGACCTCGCCCCAAAACCTCCCCAGCGACTACATCGCCCTCTGTGACACCATCGACAACCCGGTGCTCAAAGGGGTCTACCTCTCCCACGCCACCATCTCGGTGGAAGGGCTCAAGGACACCGCCCTCAAGCAGTTCACCTACGTGCCCTACGGCGCGGTCTACCCCTGGTACATCGGGGAGGAGATCGACCCCTCCCTCCTCCTCGAAGGGGAGGAGCTGCCCGAGCGGGAGACCGCCCAGACCGACCTGGACAGCACCATCTGGACCGACAACAACCGCTGGGCCGGCTCCTACGACTTTGACTTTTACACCACCCCCAACCTGCTGGGAGTGGACATGGACACCCCCTTGCAGGAGGCGGCGCAGCGCGACCGCGACGCGGCGGCTTACGCCCGGCGGGAGGCGGCCTACCGCCGCTTTGTCTACCAGACCTACACCCAGGTGCCCGAGAACATTCAGAAGGTGCTCACCGACGAGCTCTTCACCCCCCAGGCCCTGGCAGAGGCGGGCGACCTGGCCACCTACACCGACTGGGTCCGCAGCTATTTGAATGAACACTACCACTACAACCCCGCCCCCGGCTCCACCCCCGACGGGCAGGACTTTGTCGAGTACTTCCTCACCCAGCGGGACAGCGGCTTTGCCACCCACTTCGCCTCGGCGGGCGCCATGATGCTGCGCTCGGCCGGCGTGCCCGCCCGCTATGTGGAGGGCTACGCCCTCACCCCCCAGACCTTGAGCGGCCGCGGGCTGGAGGACGAGAAGGTCCCCATCGAACAGCCCCTGTTGGGGGTCACCGCCCTGGTGGAGCGGCGGGGCACCATGGTCAGCGGCAGTACCATGCACGCCTGGGTGGAAATCTACCTGGACGGCTTTGGCTGGGTGCCGGTGGAGATGACCCCCTACCGCTCTATCGAGTACGACACCCTGCCCGTGGTGGACGGCGAAGTGGCGCCCCCCATCATCTCCGGCGGGGGCGGGGGCGGGGCCGGCAGCGGCGACCCCAGCGACAGCATCGGCGGGGGCAGCGTCACCTTTGACGGGGTGGACGATCCCCTCTCCATCTTCGACACCTGGCGGCGCCCCCTCAAAAACGCCCCCTGGACCACCATCGTCTGGACCGGCGTCGTCTGGCTGGGCGGCCTGATCGCCGTCGCCGCCGTCTTTCTGGCCCTGCGCCGGTTTGTGCGCATCCACCGCTTCAAGCGCTCCCTGGAGACCGACGAGCCCCGCCGCAACATCATCCGCCTCTACCGCTACCTGCTGCAGGCGCTGGACTTCTTCTCCTTCGGCTACACCCACGCCCACTCCTACTACGGGATGGCCAGCAGCATCGAGGTGGCCTTTGGCGACCACCTGGAGCACGGCGAGGCCCTGCCCATCATCGAGCTGGTGCTGGAAGCCGGCTTCAGCCAACACCAGATGACGCCGGAGCAGTTCCGCGAATTCCTGGTTTTTGTCGACCGGTTCATCCGCTCGGTGTCCAAGGATCAAAACATCTTTAAAAAACTCTCCTTCCGCTTCCTCCATGCGCTCTGGTGAGACGTCCCCTACCGTTGCCTTTCCTCCTCCTTTTTCACACAGCGGGTCCGGCACCTGCCACACGGCAGGCCGCCGGGCCCGCTACTGCGTTTTTCCCTTCGCCCCCGCCGGTGGTCGGGTCGTTTCAGCCATAGGGGAGAGAGGGCATCCCCATCTCCCCCTCGCAGAAGCCTACCCTGCTCAGAATGGCGGCGGCCGGAAAGCGGCTTCCCCCTCCCCTCTCGACAGGTGCGCCGGCCGGCCCAGCACCCAAAGGAGAAGGCTCCCATATTTAATGGAGTGCGCCTGGCTGCACAGCACACAACCGGGACCGCTCCATATTTTCTGCCCCCCAATATCAAGAGGGACAACCTTCCCCACCCCACAGGCAAAAAAATAGAGGGGCTTTTTCCCGCCACCGCAGGGACCGCTCCCTTCCATCGGGTGGACAGCCTTTCTCCCAGCGGCCTGTCCCCCACCGCCACAGAGGCGACCCACCGGTGAAGTGGGGGCACCCTAGATTGGGCGAATGCCGGACTCACTTCAACTGCTGCTGGGGATCTTCTCCCCTCCCGACCAGTCTTTTGCCCCTTCGCCGGGAGCAGGGTGCCGCCTGTTCCTCCCCCGATGCCCTCAATTGGCCCCCATTGGCCCCATCGGCAGGGCGACAGCTGCTGGGAAGCGAGCGGTCCCCCAAGGCCGAGAGAAACCTCCCCTCTCCCACAGACACTGCCGCCGCATCGCCCTCCCCTCCCACTGTCGGGAGCATCGCCCCCCCGCTTTCCTCAGCATCTTTGGCCGGACGAGCCCTTTATATATCCCAGACCAAGAGGGGAACTGACCCACCGATTGAAAAAGGGGCAATTCCGCCAGAGTTCGGGGAGAGCCTCCGCCGTCTTCTCGCCTCCAAAAACGCAAAGCCAGCCGCCGATTGGGGATCCCCCACTTCTCTCCTTCATCGAGCGACTCCCCCCATCTGAACAGCCCCTTCTCCCCGCAGCCCCATCATCTCCAGGTGCAAAAGGCAGCGGGCCCGTCGCCCGGGGTGTGGGGCGACAGGCCGCTGTCTTTATGGGAACTTATTTTTCCGGGGAGAGGACGATGCCGGGCCACCCCCACTTGATCCGCGCCTCATAGGGCATGAATTCCAGGGCGATCCCCTCCGGCTGGGAGGTGAGAACTTCCAACTGCTGGCTGGAGGTGCCCTTGGCCGCCTCCCCCCGCAGCTCGTAGGTGATGGCGGGCTGCTGGTACTCCGCCCACTTGCCGGCGGGGCCCACATTGGCCTTGAGGGTGACGATGGACGAGGTCTCGCCGTAGGTCTCCACCGTGGTGAAGACCGTCCCGTTAGAGCGCTTGACGGCGCTCAGGCGGTACCGCTGCCCACCCACGGTGAAGGGGGTGTTCAGCTCGATGGTCTCCCCCTCCGCCGGGTTGGGGATGGACACCGCCTCGCCGGCGGTGGCGCAGACGGTCTCCGCCAGGTTGTCAAAGGTCATGTACCAGACCTTGGGGGTGCGGTAGAAGAGCTCGTAGAGGGAGGGGACCCGCTTGAGGGTGTAGAGGGACAGGCTCCTCTCCTCGCTCTGCTCCAGCACGCTCTCCACCGTCTCCTGGGCACGCCAGTTGGTGCCGGCCATCCCCAGGTCGGCCAGGGCGGGATAGACCATCTGGGTCTCGCCGTCGGACAGGCACTCCACCAGCAGGTTGCGGCCGTCCGCGCTGGCCGACTGCACCCGGATCTCCACCGAGCGGCCGCCCTCCAACTGCACCGTCTGCACCGCTTCCGGCTGGTCGGAAAGGTCGATGACCGGCCGCTCCTTCTGCCCGCTGTCGTTTAAGGTGAGGTAGGCGCTCTCGGCCTCCCCAATCTGCCCCACCGGCACCGTGTAGTAGGCGAAGAACTGATCAGCCACCCAGTTGTAGTGGACGTCCACCTGCTCCGGGTCGCTCTCGACGCGCTGACCGCCCACCTCCAGCGCCACCTGGGGGATGTTTCTCTGCAGGTCGATGAGCAGGTAGCTGATCTCCTCGTCGCTCAAGTTGTAGGCCTGCCCCGGGCCCTTGGGGTTGGGGCAGCGAAATACCCGGGTCAACAGGACATACCCCTCGCCGTTCTGCCGGCGAAAGACCGACTCGATGTGGGTCAGGCCGTTTCGCTCCGCCACCTCGGGGATGTCCTGGATCTTTTTGGCGGCCACCTTGCCGGTCAGCGCCAGCGCTGCGGCCGCACAGGCCACCGTGGCCACGCAGACCGCCAGCACCTGTTTTTTGCTTTTTCCCTTCTTGAGCAGGTTCATACAAACACCCCGTCTTTATCTTCTCTTCTGTCTGCCGTTCACCGTCACAGCGCCGCCGCACTGCCCAAAAGGTTGCGGCACTGGTGGAGCAGCACCACCGGCGCCGGGGCGGTCTTTCCCTGCCAGTCCCACATGGCGCAGGCCACAGCCACCCGGTGGGGGCTCCCCCCCTCGGCCGCGGATGTGACCGTCACCCGCCTCCGCCCGTCCAGGGGCTCCCCGTCGAGCCCTGTCACCGGCCCCTCGCAATAGCCCAGGTCGGCCGGTTTGAGGACCAGGGTCGTCTCGTCGATCAGCAGGGAGACCGCCGCAATGCCGTCCAGCGGGAGGGTGCCGGCGGCAAAGTTGCGCTTCCCCTTTTCATCCCAATAGCTCCAGAGGGCGTCAAACAGCCTGGGCTGGCTGGCAAAGAGGGTCCACAGGTCCTTCTGGGTGCCGTGATCGCCTAAAGAGATCGACGCGTCTATCATCACCAGGGGGATGCCGCTGGCCAGCACCTTCTGCAGGGCCGCCGGGTCGGCCGGGCCGTTGGCGTCGCTCCCCACCCCGGCCACCGCCCCATTTTCGGTCAGGGAGACGCTCCCCGCCGAAAAGACGACCCGCTGGATGTACTGCGGCAGGTCGGGGTGTTCCTCCAGCGCCCGGGCCAGGTTGGTCAGGGGGCCCAGGCAGAGGATCTGCAGCGCGCCCCCCTCCTGGACAGCGGTCTCGTACATCAACTCCCAGGCGGGGCGGGGGTCAAAGTCTTCCTCCCCCCCAAAGGGGAGGACCAGGTTTCCGGCGCCGGTGGGACCGGTGTCCTCCCCCCAGACGACGGCCTCTCCCGCCGAATTGCGGGTGGAACCCAGGGCCACCGGGCAGTGAAGGTCAAAGTAGGTCGCTGCCGTCAGCCCGCTGCGGCCGGTCTGGGCAAGGGTCCCCGCGCCGCTGCAGAGGGTGATCCCCCGCACGTCCAGCAGCGCCGTCCCGGCGGCCAGGCCGATGGCCAGAACGTCGTCTCCCCCCGGGTCGCAGTCGATGAGGATCGGGGTGCGCTCGGTCAGGGTGGTGGGGATGTTTCTCTGGGGCGAAAAGGCCATCACCCCCACCCAGAGGGCGAGGGCCCCGCAGAAAACCCGCCCCGCCCGCGCCCGCACCGCCTGCGCCAGGCGGCGTCCTCTCTCCCAAAACATCTGCATCTCTCTCTTCCTCTCTGGCAGGTCAGCTCTTTTTTCCAAGTTGGTTCCGGCAGTCAAAAATGGGACCCAATACCGCACATTCTCCAGCGCCCGATGTCCCCACCCGCCGCTCCACCGCCAGGTGACAGTTGGCCTCTTCCTCCCCCGTGAGCCGCACCAGGGTCCGCCCTTCCAGATCGGCGGGGGTCAGGTAGTCCGCCTCCTCCCAGAAAAACATCCCGCTGGGGAGGTTTGGCTCGACCGGCTCCCTGGTCTCCCGCTCCTTGGTGGGGTCCATCATCCGCATCTGCCCCGCGGGGTCGTAGACGACCACGCTCCTCTCCGGCACCGCCCGCTCCAGCAGCCCTTCCGCCGGGCACAGCTGGGCCGGTGCAAAGCGGTAAGCGCCCTCGTCGAGCACCGCGTAGAGGGCGGCGAGGCCGTACAGGGGCACCCCGCTGTCCTCCCCCCCGCTCTTGTAGATGTTCATGGGGTAGGTCCAGATGGCCCCGTAGAGCTGCGGTTCGCTGGCAAAGGTGGTCCAGTCGTCTTTACAGACCACACTGCTCCCCGCCGCATACCGGTCGTTGCCCACAATGTAGAGGGGGAGGCCGCTCGCCAGCACCGCCTCCAGGGCGCCGGGGTCCGCCTGGCCGTTGGGGTCGGGGGCGGTCAAGGTCAGGCTGCTCCCCGCACCGCCCGCCGTGTAGGTTCCGGCGGCCTCTGCCGCCCGCAGATCGACGCTGCCGGCCGAGACCACCACCCGCTTCAAATAGCCGGGCAGGTCGGGGTGTTCCTCCAGCGCCCGGGCCAAGTTGGTCAAAGGCCCGGTGCAGACCAGCTGCAACTGCCCCCCCTCCTCCACCGCCAGGTCGTAGAGCAGGTCCCAGGCGGGGCGGGGGTCAAAGGAGCGGCCGCCCTCCCAGGGGAGGGTCAGGTTGTTGGCGCCGTTGGCCCCCGCGGCCTGCGCCCAGGTGAAGGGGACCCCCCGCACCGTCTGCGCGGCCCCCAGGGCCACCGGGCAGTGAAGGCCAAAGTGGGCTGCCGCCGTGAGGGCGTTACGCCCGGTCTGGGCCAGGGTGCCCGTCCCCACCACCACCGTGATCCCCCGCACGTCCAGAAGGTCGGCCCCGGCGGCATAGCCCAACATCAACACGTCGTCGCTGCCCGGGTCACAGTCGATGACCACCGGGGTGCGCTCGGTCAGCCCGGTGGGGATGCCCCACTGGGGAGAGAAGAGGAGGAGCGCCGCATAGAGCACCGCCAGCCCCTCGATCAGATGCCGGCGCAGGGCCCTTCGCGGCCCCCGCCGAGCAGTTTGCCCGCCTGCCATCCCGCTTCCCCCTTTGCGCCCGGTCTACCAGTATCGGAAGGTCTGCTCCAAAGTCCCGTACAGCTGGGGAACGGGGATCAACTCACCGGCGCCGGATGCCGAGACCCGCCGGTACTTCTCGTCGGTCACCGCCGTCAGGGCCGCCGCTACCCGGCACTCCCCCTCTCCCTTGGCGGGGGCGTATGCCAGCGCCCCCTGCCGCCACTGCAGATCGGCCGGGAGAAAGGAGAAGGCGCTCTCGTCGGTGAGGGCGGCCAGCACCGCCACCCCGCCCAGCTCCAGCGAGACCCGGTCGCCGGTGCTCCCCTGCTCCTTGAGGAAGGAGAGCATCTGCCCGTAGACGGGCTTTGTCTCCCGCAGGTCTTGAAAGAGGGGGCTGATGGTGTCCCTATCTCTCTGCCGCACCGCCGCCATCTCCGCCTGCACCGGGGCCGGCACCACCGTCAGGGGGATGCCGCTCTCCACCACCTCCCGCAGGGCGGTGGGGTCGGCCTGCAGGGTGTAGTCACCCTCGGCCACGGCCGCCCAGTAAGCGCTCTCCCCCTCTTCGTCCAGCCCCTCCTCGGGGAGGGGGAGGCCCGCCCCCAGGGTCACCCCGGCGATCCTCCCCGCCAGGTCGGGGTGTTCGCGCAGGGCGACGGCCAGGTTGGTGAGGGGTCCCAGGCAGACCACCTGCAGCCGCCCGCCCTCCTCCACCGCCAGGTCGTAGAGGAAGTCGCTGGCGGTGCGGGCGTCAAAGCTGCGGCCGCTGGGGGGCAGGGCGGCCCCGCAGAGACCGGTCTTCCCCCACCGGCTCTCCTGCGTCAACAGGCGGCCGTCCAGCGAGGCCCCGGCCCCCAGGGCCACCGGCCAGTCCCGCTCCATCCAGTCCGCCGCCGACAGCAGGTTGCGGGCCGCCTGGGGCAGGGGGACCACCCCGAAACTGGCGGTGATCCCCCGCACGTCCAGACAGCCGATCTGCCGGGCCATCAGCAGGGCCGTCAGGTCGTCGAGCCCCCCGTCGCTGTCGATGACCACCGGGGTGCGCTCGGTCAATGTGGCGCCGATGGCCTTCCCCGGCAGCAGCCGCCCGCCGCCGACCACCATCAGCGCAGCCAGAGCGATCGCCGCTGCCGCCGTTCCGATCTTCCGCCCGCGCCGGCGGCCCGCTGTGCCGATCAGTGCCATCTCAAAACCCTCCCGTCGGGAAAATCACCAGTGCCGAAAGGCCTTCTCCATCACCAAAAAGAGCTTGGGGATGGGGATGCGCTGGGTCGCCACCGCCGTGGTCCCAGTTCTGGGCCCGGTGTCCTTGGCCCACTTGTAGTCCTCGTCCGTCACCATTTCCAGTTCGCTCGCCACCCGGCAGCGGACCCCCTCGCCGCCCGGCTCCACCACCGGCCCGTACCGCGCCCAGGCGATGCCCCCCTCTTCCAACGTGAAAGCGCTCTCGTCCATCAGGGCGGCCAGCACCGCCACCGCCGAAAAGTCCATTGCAATGCTCGGGCTGCCCTTGCGGTACTCCTCATTCAAGTATTCCTTGGCCCCCGCGTAGAGGGGGGCGGCTTTGCCGGTGTCCTCCAGCAGGGGGGTCAGGGTGTCCCAGCGGTCTTTTTTGCCCGCCTCCATCCCCTCCAGGGCCGAGACCGGCACCACCGTCAGGGGGACACCGCTCTCCACCACCGCCTGCAGGGCGGCTCCGTCGGCCTCCCACAGCAAGTCGGGGTGGGCCCCCACCTCCTCCTGCTCGTGCTTTAACTGGGCCTCTTCCCAGCGCTTGCGCCAGGCCTCCTCGCTCTCGCCCTTGAGCCGCTCCACCTCCACCTCAGGGATGGGGAGGCGGGTGCTCCCCAGGGTGACCCCCGCCAGCAGGCCGGGCAGGTCGGGGTGCTCCTCGATCGCCCTGGCCAGGTTGGTCGCCGGCCCCAGGCAGATCACCTGCAACTGCCCCCCTTCCTCCACTGCCAGGTCGTAGAGGAAGTCGCTGGCGGTGCGGGGGTCGGTCTGTCGGGTGGCCGGCGGCAGCACCGCGCCGTAGAGCCCGTTTTCCCCCAGGGTGCGGACCCCGGCGGGCAGGGAACCGTCGAGGGCGCTTTTGGCCCCCAGGGCCACCGGCCAGTCCTCCCCCATCCACTCGGCCGCCGCCAACAGGTTGCGCCCGGCCTGGGGCAGGGAGACCGCGCCGTAGGAGGCGATGAGGCCCCGCACCTCGAGACGGTCCACCTGCCGGGCCAGCAACAGAGCCGTCAGGTCGTCGAGCCCCCCGTCGCTGTCGATGACCACCGGCACCCGCTCGGTGAGGGTGGTGTCGATGGGCGCGCCGGGGATGGCGCGGGCCACCCCCCACAAAAGACCCAGGCCCACCAGAGCGGCCACCGCCGCCAACAGACCCCGCCGCACTGCCTTTTTGCGCCAGAGCGCCCTGCCTCTCTCCCGCACAGCCGCCGCCCTCCTCTGCCGCCTGACGGCGGCCATCTCGCATTTTTCCTAAAATCATTTTAACATGATTGCTTTTCAGTAGCAATTTTCTAGCAAACTTGTAACCAATTGTAATCCTTTTTTAAACTTTGCTGTCTTTTGAAAAACCCCCGCTTTTCTTTTTGTTGAATAGTTATAAACTTTCCTATTTTTGAATATTTTTAGGGTTTTATACTGTATATACAGAGTAAAAACGATATTTTATACACAATTACCTCTTGCACCCTCCCACACAAAGAGGTATAATCATGCACATTGAATGAATAACTTGCAGATATCTGCAGCAGAAAGGCAGGCGGGCCAGACAGATGGCAGCTAACGGCATTCACAAGCTCTGGGGGGGCCGGTTCCGCGCGGGCGAAGAGGACCTGATGGAGCAGTTCAACAACAATTTCAAAGACACCCACTGGCTCTGCGACCCCGACATCGAGGGCAGCCTGGCCCACGTGGCCATGCAGGTCGAGTGCGGCCTCCTCACCGAGGGGGAGGGCGCCCAGCTCACCGAGGGGCTGCTGGGGATACAGGCCGACGTGCACAGCGGCGCCCTGCCCCTGGACGACCGCTACGAGGACGTGCACACCTTTGTCGAGGCCAACCTGATCGACCGGCTGGGGGAGGTGGGGAAAAAGCTCCACACCGCCCGCAGCCGCAACGACCAGGTCAACACCGACATGAAGCTCTACGTCAAGAGGGAGACCGCCCACGTCGTCGAGCTGGTGGAGGCGTTTTTGCAGACGCTGCGGAAAAAGGCGGACGAAAACCCCTACATCATGCCCGGCTACACCCACCTGCAGCGGGCCCAGGTGGTGACCTTTAAGTACCACCTCATGGCCTATCACGGGATGTTGCAGCGGGACCGGCACCGGCTGCAAAGCGCCCTGGAAAACATGGACCTCTCCCCCCTGGGGTGCGGCGCCCTGGCCGGGACCACCCACCCCATCGACCGGGCCTTCACCGCCGAAAAGCTGGGCTTTGCCGGGGTCTACGACAACTTTATGGACGGGGTCAGCGACCGCGACTACCAGCTGGAGGTCCTGGCCGCCTTCTCCATCTTGATGATGCACCTCTCCCGGCTGGCCGAGGAGATGATCCTCTGGGGCACCCAGGAATTTGGCTTTGTCACCCTGGACGACCGCTACACCACCGGCTCCAGCATCATGCCGCAGAAGAAAAACTCCGACGGGGCCGAGCTGATCCGGGGCAAGACCGGGCGGGTCTACGGCGACCTGCTGGCCCTCCTCACGGTGATGAAGGGGCTGCCCCTGGCCTACAACAAGGACATGCAGGAGGACAAGGATCTCTTTCACGACGGGCTGGAGACCGTCCTCCTCTCCCTCACCATGATGGAGCGGATGGTGGCCACCCTCACCGTCCACCCCGAAAAGATGCGCCGGGCGGTCTCCAAGGGCTTTCTCAACGCCACCGAGGTGGCGGACTACCTGGTGGCCAAGGGGGTCCCCTTCCGGGATGCCCACGGCATCGTCGGGCAGATCGTCCTCTACTGCGAGGACCGGCAGACGAGCATCGAGGAGCTGACCCTTTCAGAACTCAAGCAGTTCTGTCCCGCCATCGAAGAGGACATCTACCCCTATATCGACTACGAGAACATCCTGCACAAGGGCATCAAAAAGGAGATGCTCTAAAACCGCCGCCCTGGCGGAAAGGAGGAAGCGCAGGTGAAACTGAAATTCATCAACCCCGATTCGGGGATGAGCCGGGCCAAACTCGCCGCCCGCGAGGCCCTTCTCTCCCGGGCGGCGGGCCCGGACACCGCCATCTCGATGGACTGCCCCCAGCGCACCCAGGTCTGCATCGACTCCGACCTGGATGTGGCGGTGGCCGCGCCCGAGATCGTGCAGATGGCCCTGCAGGCGCAGGCCGACGGATTCGACGCCGTCTGCCTCTACTGCTTCTCCGACCCCGGCCTGTCGGCCTGTCGGGAGCTGCTGCAGATCCCGGTGGTGGGCGGGGCCCAGGCCTCCCTGGCCCTGGCGGCACAGCTGGGGCACCGCTTCTCGGTCCTCACCACCGCCGCCGGCCGCATCCCCCAAAAGGCCGCCTTCGTCCGCGCCCTGGGCTTTGGGAATGCGCTGGCCTCGGTGCGCAGCGCCGAGCACGGTCCCAACGAGGGGCGCAGCCCGGCCACCGACGGCGCCCTGGTCAAGAAGCTGGCCCAGACCTGCCGAAGATGCGCCGAGGAGGACGGGGCCGACACGGTGATCCTCGGCTGCCTGAGCTTTGCCGGGCTGGGGGCGCAGGTCTCCGCCCTGGCGGGGCTGCCGGTCATCGACCCGGCCTTCACCCTGGTGGGCATCGCGGAGCTGCTGGTGCGCCAGGGCCTCTGCCACAGCAAGCTGGCCTATCCCCTCCCACCCCGGGCAGTTCGCGCCTGGTCGGGCGGGACGATTGATTAAATAAAAAGAGAAAGAGAGAGGAAGCGACTATGAAACTGAAAAAAGTATTGGCTGTCGCCCTGGCGGGCGTCCTGACCCTGGGGGCCCTCAGCGGCTGCGGCACCGACAAGAGCGCTGGCGGCGACATCGGGAACGACACCAGCGGCAAACCCCTGGCGGGCAAACACTTCACCGTCGCCATGAGCGCCTCCTTCAAAAACTTCGAGACCGTCACCGTGGACGACAGCGGCAAGGAGGTCTACGAGGGGCTGGACATCGACTTCCTCGACCAGATGGCCGAGGACATGGGCTTCACCTACGAAATTTCCAACATGCAGTTTTCCGGCCTCATCGGCGCCCTTCAGTCCGGCCGGGCCGACTTCGTCCTCTCGGGGATGACCGCCACCGACGATCGCCGCGAAAATGTTGACTTCTCCATCGGCTACATCGAGAGCCGTGACGCCTTCCTGGTGAGCAAGGACTCGGGCATCAAGACGGTGGAGGATTTGAGTGGAAAGAAAGTCGCCTGCTCTGCCGGCACCTCTTACGAAATCACCGCCAATAAAGTCCCCGGCGCCATCGTCACCACCTTTGACGGGCAGCCCGCCGTGCTGGCCGAACTCAAGAGCGGCCGGGTGGACGCCATGTGCACCGACGGCTCCCTGCTGCAGGGCTTCATCAACGACAACCCCGACCTGGACGGCTTCATGATCCCCAAGGACAGCGAGATCAACAAGGACGTGGACAAGGAGTTCGCCATTGCCTTCCCCAAGGGCTCTGACCTGATCGAGGCCTTCAACACCGAGATCAAGGCCCTGCAGGACAGCGGCAAGATGGACGAGATCGTCACCAAGTGGCTGGGCGAGGCCTATATCGGCGAGTAGCCCCTTCCCTTCCCCCCTACACCAAAAAGGCAGACTACGGCGCCGGCCGCCGTGGTCTGCCTGCGCGAAAGGAGAATCCCCATGAATCTGGACTTCGGGATCATCCCCAAGTACCTGCCCATGTTTTTCCGCTCCATCGGCGTCACCATGCAGGTGACCCTGCTCTCGCTGCTGGTGGGTTTTGTGCTGGCCATCCCCCTCACCCTCTGCAAAATCTCCCGCAGCCGCATCCTCCGGGGTTTTGCCCAGTTTTACACCTCCATCTTCCGCGGGGTGCCCCAACTGGTGCAGGTCGCCATGGCCTACTTCGCCGCCCCCCAACTCTTTGCCTACAAAATCACCTCCCTGCAGGCGGCGGTGCTGGCCTTCGGGCTCAACTCGGCGGCCTTCCTCTCGGAAAACCTGCGGGGCGGCTTTGCCGGAGTGGATGTCGGCCAGAAGGAGGCCGCCCAGGCGCTGGGGGTCTCCTACCCGCGGATGATGTGGGACATCATCTTTCCCCAGGCCATCAAGAGCGTGCTGCCCAGCATCATCAATGAAATCATCAACCTCCTCAAGGGCACCTCACTGGTCTCCACCATCGGGATGGTGGACATCATGCGCACCGCCCAAATGGTGATGAGCGCCACCTTTCGCCAATTTGAGCCCCTCTTGGTGGCCGCCCTCATCTACTACGTCATCGTGACCATCCTCAACTTCATCGCCAAACGCATTGAAAGGAAGGTGCGCAAAAGTGATCAGCGTTAAGCATGTCAGCAAGGACTTCGGCGAGCTGGGGGTCCTCAAGGACGTCTCCCTGGACATCCAAAAGGGGGAGATCGTGGCCATCATCGGCCCCTCCGGCTCGGGCAAATCCACCCTGCTGCGGTGCATGAACCTGCTGGAAACCCCCACCTCCGGCCAGGTGTTCATCGACGGGGTGGACATCACCCAGAAAAAAGTCGACATCCTCTCGGTGCGGGAGAAGGTGGGGATGGTCTTTCAGCACTTCAACCTCTTTCCCCACATGACGGTGCTGGAAAACATGACCTACGCCCCCCGCAAGGTGAAAAAGGCGGACAAGAAGGCCGCCGAGAAAAAGGCGATGGAACTGCTGGAGCGGGTCGGCCTGGCCGACAAGGCGGGGGTCTACCCCGCCACCCTCTCGGGCGGGCAGAAACAGCGGGTGGCCATCGCCCGCGCCCTGGCCATGGACCCGGAGGCCATCCTCTTCGACGAGCCCACCTCCGCCCTCGACCCGGAGATGGTCAAAGAGGTGCTGGGGGTCATCAAGGGGCTGGCCGACACCGGCATCACCATGGTGCTGGTCACCCACGAGATGGGCTTTGCCCGGGAGCTGGCCGACCGCATCTGCTTTCTCGACGAGGGCCGCCTGATCGAGGACGCCCCGCCCGAGCGCTTCTTCTCCAGCCCCAAATCCCCCCGCGCCAAGGAATTTTTGGAGAAGGTGCTGTAAAAATCGCCGCACGAAAGGACGATCCATCTATGCAAATCAAATGGCCAAACGGCTGCAAAAGCGCCGCCATGTTCACCTTTGACCTGGACGGCGACATCATCTGGCAGAACATGTCCGCCGACGAGCCCCACGCCGACCAGCTCATCCGCGCCCGCTCCATCGGCCAGTACGGCCCCAACCGCTGCGTCGACATGATTTTGGACCTGCTGGACAAATACGGGGTCAAGGCCACCTTCTTTGTGCCCGGCTATGTGGCCGAACACAACCCGGCGGTCATCCAAAAAATCGCCGCGGCCGGGCACGAGATCGGCAACCACGGCTACACCCACGAGCGGTTTGTGGAGAAGAGCCGGGAGGAGCAGATCGAGATCATCGAAAAGACCCAGAAAATCATCAAAGAGATCACCGGCAAGGCCCCGGTGGGCTTTCGCACCCCCTCGGGCGACTGGGCGGTGGAGACCCCCTACCTGCTGGAGGAGCGGGGCTTCTCCTACTCCAGCTCGATGCGGGGGGACGACCGCCCCTACCACACCGTGCTCGACGGGCGGGTGACCGACTTCATCGAGATCCCCTCCAAGTGGGAGCTGGACGACTACGTGGCCCAGGCCTACAGCATCTACCCGGCCGAGCCCGCCGGTCTCGACCGCATCTCCTGCTACCGCAACGTGCAGGACACCTACCTGCGGGAATTCCGCGGCTACCACCGCTACGGCCTCTGCATCTCCTTTTTGATGCACCCGCAGATTTCCGGCGCCCCCGGCCGCAACCTGATCCTGGAGGAGATTTTGAAGGAAGTCACCTCCCACCCCGACGTCTGGATCGCCACCGGCGCAGAGATCGCCGACTGGTGGCGCGCCACCTACCCCACCGACCCACAATAGGAGGAATGGCAGATGTACACCGAGACAATGACCTGGCCCCAGGGCAAGCGCTGCGCCGCCCTCATCACCGTCAACCTGGACGCCGAGTACTTCTGGCTGCAGCTCGACCCGGCGGCCAAAGAGATGCCCAAGACCCTCTCCATGGGCCAGTACGGCATGCTGCGGGGGGTGGACCGGCTGCTGGACGTGCTGGCGCGCTACCAAATCAAAGCCACCTTCTTCTGCCCCGGCAAGGTGGCGGAGGAGTACCCCGACAAGCTGCGGCAGATCGCCGCGGCCGGCCACGAAATCGGCTGCCACGGGTACGAGCACGAAAACCTCTCCCTCTTCTCCGCCCAGGAGCAGCGCCGGCGGCTTGCGCGGGCGGTGGCCGCCATCGAGGCCGTCAGCGGCCGGCCCTGCCGGGGCTTTCGCGCCCCCGAGGGGGACCTGACCCTGGAGACCCTCGCCATCGCCAAGGAGTTGGGGATGGTCTATTCTAGCGACCTCTTTGACGACGACCGGCCCTACTACCTCCCCCTGGCCCAGCCGGGGGAGGAGATCCTCGAGATCCCCATGCAGTGGGCCAATTTCGACTTCCCCTATCTGGCCTTCAACTACCGGCCGGCCTTCCCCTTTGGGCAGGGGCGGGTGTCAAACTACACCAACATGCTCTCCAACTGGAAAGACGAGTTCCTCGGCCACTACAACCACGGTCTCTGCTACGTGATGCAGCTGGACCCGCAGACCATCGGCAACCCCGGCCGCACCGCCGTGCTGGAGGAGTTTTTCGACTACGCCACCGCCATGGAGGGGGTCTGGTTTGCCACCGGCAGCGAGCTGCACGCCTACTGCGAAGAGGCCCTCAAACAATAGAGCTCCCCCCAAAGAAAAGAGGGGCCGGGGAAGACATCTCTTCCCCGGTCCCTCTCTCGTTTTACCCCTTTACAGCTGTCCCTGAAAATAGGCGGCGATCTCCTCCATCCGGCTCTCCTGCTTGACGTGGAAGGGACAGCGGGCCTCGCAGTGACCGCAGCGCAGGCAGGCGTCGGCCTTCAGCGAGAGCTTTTGGTAGTGTCCCGCCGCCAGCACGTCCCCCGCCCGGGCCAGGTCGTAGTACTTGTTGATCAGCCCCACGTCGAGCCCCGCCGGACAGGGCTGGCAGTGGTTGCAGTAGACGCAGACCCCCTCGGCGTTCGGCGGGGCAAAGGCGCTGATGGCCGAGTAGTCCCGCTCCTGCGCGCCGGCGTCCAGGTAGGCCAGCACCGCCTGCAGGTCCTCCTCCCCCCGCACCCCGGGGAGGACGGTGAGCACCCCCGGCCGGTCCAGGGCGTACTGGATGCACTGGGTCTTGCTCAGGGCCCGGCGGAAGGGGGAGGTCCTCTCCCCCAGCAGCTGCCCGCCGCCAAAGGGCTTCATCACCGAGATGCCGACCCCCTCCCGCTCGCACTCCCGGTAGAGGCGGCTCCGGTTCTCGGCGCTGCCGATGCCGTAGGTGCCGGTGGAGTAGTCGTAGGCCGGGTTGATGCTGAACATCACCATGTCCACCAGCCCCGTCTCCAAAAAGCGGCGAACGATCTCGGGGTTGTGGGAGGAGAGGCCCAGGTGGCGGATCACGCCGGCTGCCTTGAGGGCTTTCATATAATCCCAGAGGCCGCCGCTCAGCACCTGGTCGCAGTCGTCCTCCTCGTCGATGCAGTGGACAAACCCCATGTCGGTGTAGTCGGTGCCCAACAGCCGCAGCTGTTCCCGAAAGCTCTCCTCAATTTTTGACTGCTCCCGGGTCCAGCCGTACCTGCCGCCCTCGTACACCGCGCCGAAATGCATCTGCAAGAGGAGCTTCTCCCTCCGCCCGGCAAAGGCGCGGGCATAGCAGGGGTATGGCTTCCCCTCCGAGGCGGCCATGTCAAAGTAGTTGATGCCCGCCTCGATGGCCCGGTCGACGGTGCGCTCGATCTCCTCCTCGCTGCCGGCGTGGATCGAGCCCATCCCCAGGCCGATGACGCTGATTTTTTCGCCGCCGTGAGGCAGCGCTCGGTACTGCATTGTTGCCATCTTCTGTTCCTCCCTGTGCAAAGGGCCTGTCAGGCCCGCACCTTTGCGGCGAAATCGGCCATCGCCTCAGAAATTTTGATTTGCTGGGGGCAGACCGCCTCGCAGCTCCTGCAGCCGATGCAGGCGCCCGGCTGCTTTTCCGCCGGCAGGGCCGACAGGGCCATGGGGGCCAAAAAGCCGCCCTCGGTAAAGCTGTGCTCGTTGTAGAGGGACAGCAGCGAGGGAATGTCCAGCCCCTGGGGGCAGTGGCTGGTGCAGTAGCGGCAGGCCGTGCAGGGCAGGACCTTGCGCTCGAGCAGGCCGTCGGCCACCTCCAGCAGGGCCTTCATCTCCCCCTCGTCCAGGGGCCGCTCCTGGGAGAAGGTGCGGATGTTCTCCTCCAGTTGGGCGGGGCTCGACATCCCCGACAGGGTCACCACCACCTCGGGGAGGGTCTGCAAAAAGCGAAAGGCCCAGGCCGGGACCCCCTCGTCGGGACGCAGGGCCCTCAGCCGCGCGGCGCTCTCCTCCGGCAGGGCGGCCAGCCGGCCGCCCCGCAGCGGCTCCATCACCCACACGGGGATCTGGTACTCCGCCAGCAGCGCCACCTTGCCCTTTGCATCCTGGAAGGTCCAGTCCAGGTAGTTGAGCTGAAGCTGGCAAAACTCCATCCCCTCACCGTAGGCCTCCAAAAAGCGGCGCATCACCGCGCTGCTGCCGTGGGCCGAAAAGCCCAGGTGCCGGATCCGCCCGGCGCGCTTCTGCGCCATCAGGTAGTCGTAGATGCCGTACTGCCGCTCCAGATAGGCGTCGATGTTCATCTCGCAGACGTTGTGGAAGAGGTAGAAGTCAAAGTACTCCACCCCGCACTTCTCCAGCTGCCGCTCGAAGATCTCCTCCACCCTGCCCATGTTGGCCAGGTCGTACCCGGGGAACTTGTCGGCCAGGTAGAAGCGCTCCCGGGGGTGCTTCTGCAGCGCCCGGCCCAGCGTGATCTCCGACTGGCCGTCGTGGTAGCCCCAGGCGGTGTCGTAGTAGTTGACCCCCTGTCCCATGGCAAAATCCACCATCTGGCCGGTCTGGGCCTCGTCGATTTTTCCGTCCTCCCCGCCGATGGTCGGCAGGCGCATGGCGCCCATCCCCAGCGCCGACAGTTGCAGGTCCCCAAATGCCTTGTAAATCATGGTCTCTCTCCTCTCAACAGGGCGGCCCGCCGCTGCCGGGCCGCTTTTTTTCACCTTACACCCTGGAGTCCACTCCAAGTCAAGGGGGGATCCCCCCTTTTTTTCCGCCGCGCCTTGACAGGCTGTCCCGGTGTGGGGTATGGTGAGAAAAAGCGCCCCTCTGGGCGCGAGAGGAGCAAACGAGATGCGCAAGACCGCCGTTTTGTTGATTGCCCTGCTCTGCCTGGCGCTGCCGGGCTGCACCAAGACCGCCAGCACCCAGGAGGAGATGGTGGCGCTGGCCCGCCCCCACCTCCCCATTGCCGAGAGCGAGGCCGCCACTCTGCGGGCGGTGGGGCAGGCCAACCGGGAGGGGATGTCCCTCCTGATCCTTGCTGTGGGGGAGGGGGAGGACACCGCCTACTTCCCCGTCAGTTTCAGCCGGAGCGGCAGCGGCTACGCCTTTTCCGCCCTGGAGGAGGGGGAGCTGACCCGGCGCGCCCCGGGCTGTTACAGCTACCGGTGGCAAAACGGGCTGGTGCTGCTGGTGGACAACCCCTCCTGCGTCCGCGTCGAGCAGACCGGAGGGACAAAGGGAACAAAGGTCTCCTCTACCGGCTTTGACACCACCCCCATGCTCATCTTCGACGCGGAGGCCTTCTCCGCCACCGACGGGGGCGGGAGCGAGCCCCCCTACCGCTGCCGCTTCCTTGACGCGCAGGGGAAGGAACTGCAGTGATTTTGTTCCACAGAGAAGGGCCCCACCGCAGTGGGGTCCTTCTCTCTCTTCTACTTTGCGGCGCCCTCGGCCGGCAGGAAGCCGCCCTTTTCCAGCCGCTGGCGGATGGGGTAGGCCACCAGGCAGGCGACGGCGATTCTTCCCGCATCTCCCGGCAGGAAGGGGACCACCCCTGCCGGCAGCGCCTGGCTAAAGAGGAGCTACATCTGCACCTCCCCCACGGTGGGGCCCTTCTCTCTTTTCTATTTTGCGGCGCCCTCGGCCGACAGGAAGCCGCCCTTTTCCAGCCGCTGGCGGATGGGGTAGGCCACCAGGCAGGCGACGACGATTTTTCCCGCGTCTCCCGGCAGGAAGGGGACCACCCCCGCCAGCAGCGCCTGGCCGAAGGAGAGGTGCATCTGCATCCCCAGCCAGAGACTGCCGAAGGCGTAACAGAGCAGGCTCCCCGCCACCATGGCCACCGGGTAGAGCCAGACCTTCCCCGGCGCCCGGTCCACCAGCCAGCCGGTGGCGGCGGCACAGAAGACAAAGCCGACGATGTAGCCCCCCGTGGGGCCGAAGAGCTTGTCCGCCCCGCCGGTGAACCCGGCAAAGACCGGCAGCCCCACCAGCCCCACGGCAATGTAGACCAGGGTGCCGACGGTCCCCCGCCAAAAGCCCAGGCAGGCCGAGCAGAGGACGACCGCAAAACTCGCCAGGGAGATGGGCACCGGGGTGAAGGGCAGGGGGACGGACAGGGGGGCCAGCAGGGAGATGACGGCTGCGGCCAGGGCGGTGAGCACCAGCTCTCTGGTCTTGGACGGTTGACGCATGGGAATTCCTCCTCAATGTAAACTTTATTTTGTATTTTAAGTATACATTGATTTTTCCCTCCGTTCCATCCGCAGATGAAACAGCCTTTCCCGCTCGCCTCTATTGTAAACTATTTATAGTATACAAAGTTTACATAAAGGATAAAAAGAGCGCCCCGCCGGGTTTGGCGGGGCGCTCTTCAGCTCAGGCGCCGTCAGGAAAAGAGTTTGTCCAGGTCAAAGGTCTGGCCAAAGGTGGGCAACAGCTTGGGGATCTCCCCGGTGTCCAGCAGCTCGGGGTGGTTGCCGTGCAGGGGGGCCACCAGCTTGGGGGAGGCCAGCTTCATCATCCGGGTGATCTCCCGGGGGATGGCGTGGCCAAAGGTGCCGTGAAAGTGGTAGCGCACCCCGAAGTCGTCCAGCCAGGCGTGCAGGATCTTGTCCCCCGCAAAGAGGGGGTTGCCGTCGGCGTGGAAGTAGTGGGAGGGGACGCCCTGCTCCCCGGTGCGCTCCAGCTCGGCCATGATGGGGGTCTTGGGGTAGATCAGGTAGAAGACGTAGTCCTTTTTGTGGTGGACGATCTCCCGCAGGCTGACCGTCTCGTAGGGCAGACCGCTGGGGTCCTCCCCCTCAAAGAGGCGGATGGCGCCGGTCTCCTCCAGCACCGGGTCCCCCTCCAGGTGGCTCAGCCCCTCGGTGGCGGCGGTGTGCCAGAGCAGGGCGGTGGCCCGGTCGAGCACCAGGGTTCGGCCGCACTCCTTGGTGACCTTGATAAAGTCCGCCACCCGCTCCACATTGCGGCAGAGGATGTTCAGATAGCACAGCCCCTGGGCCCCCTGCAACATCTCCCGGTAGAGGCCGGGCAGCTCCAACTCCTTCTGAGGCAGCTGCTTCTGCCAGAGGGTCTCCTCCTTGAGCTGGGTGGTCTCGGTGATGATCATGTCCAGGTGCTGGGCGGCCATGTCGGCAAAGAGCCGCTCCACATAGTCCCGGTGGCGGCCGTGGGTCCGCCAGTCGCCGGTGTAGAGGATCTTGTGCCCCCCGGCGGTGACCAGAAGGGCCGATGCGCCGGCGATGTCGTGGTCGGTCTCCCGCAGCTGGATGTGTAGCTGCTCGCCGATTTGGCGCTCCTCCCCGTCGGCCAGGCCGATGACGTTCGCCTTGGTGCCGTACCACTCGCCGCTGGCCACCACCCCGTCATAGACCGAGACCGAGTCCCTGTGCATGTACAGGTCCACCTGCTCCCCCAAAAAGGGGAGCAACTCCATGTGGTCTTGGTGGATGTGGCTGACAAAGGCCGACACCCGCTTGTAACGGGGGAACTGCATCCCGTCCCAGGCGTTTTGGATCACGTCCTCATAGGACAGATCCCCCAGGTAGTCCGGGTCGTAGAGTCCAAAGACCGGCGGGGCCTTGCGGGTCAGCAGGTGCTGGCGCAGCCCCCGGGGCAGCTCCATGTGCACCGCCGGGTTGAGCCAGTCGTAGTGGGCCGAGGGGCGGGCGCCGTAGTCAAAGAGGATGGCGTCCTCCCCACAGCCGATGAGGACGTGGGTGCCGCCAATGGTGTTGAGACCCGAGAAAAAGGTGATGGTGGGGCGCATGGCGTCTCTCCTTTCTGCCGCTTAGCGGGCCAGCTGGCGCAGGGTGTCGCAGAGCTGGTCGAGGGTGGTCAGCCGGGCGTCCCACTGCACGTTGTCGTGGATCTCATAGGGGGACATGCAGATGGTCTTTCCCCCGAACTTCTTGATGGGTGAGAGGTCGTTGAAGGTGTGGTCGCCGATGGAGAGCATCTCCTCCGGCCGCACGCCGGTCTCTTTTAATATCTGGGGCAGCAGGGTGTCCAGCCCGTAGGGCTTGTTGGTGCCGTACTTCACCTGGTACACTCTGTCCAAAAGCCCCAGCTTGCGAATAAAGCCCTCGGCCCCCACCTGCTGGGTGTTGGTGAAGATGTAGGTCTTTTTGCCGCTGGCGGTCACCTGGCCCACCGCCTCTTTGATGTCCTCGTGCAGGTGCATAGCAAAGGGGCCCTCCAGCATCTCCTCGCGCACCTTCAAAAAGCACTCGGTCCCCCGGGCGCGGGGGATCCCCATCCGCTCGCCGATGAAGAAGGTCACGCTCCAGGCGTCGCCCATGTAGGTAAAGTGCTTATTGTGGTCGAAAAACCGCTCCTCAAAGCCGTCGCTGCGCCGGTTTTCCACCGGGGTCACGGCAAACAGCTCCTCCACCGTCTCGCAGTGCAGGCTGGCGTCGGTCTCGTAAAAGTGCCCCAGTTTCAGGGGCAGCTGTCCCCGGATCAGTTCAAAGCACTTGGCGGTGATGTCGTCCTCCCGCCCCTGCCAGCGGGTCCCCTCGGCCAGATAGGCCACGTTGCGGGCGATAAAGCCCTCGTCCTGGTACAGGGTGCCGTCCATGTCCAGGATGACGACCTTGCAGTCCCCCAAAAAATCCATCTTCAAAGCGTACTCCTCCTCGCCGCCCCCGGCAGAAATCAAAGGAGCAGCCGCATCCGTCCCTCTAAAAGCCCCGTCTCCTCAGGCACAGGTCTCGCACATCTGCCGCTGCTCAGGTGAAACCACCAGGTGGTTTTGTATTGATTTGCCTTTATGATAAAACGTTTTTACAAGAAAAGCAAGGTCTCATTTGCACAAAGGCGATCCCCCTCTTTTGTCGATTTGGGGCAGCCGCGCCGCCCGCATATCTCCCCTGTGGGCGGGCCATACTCTCCCTGTAAATGAGCAAAAGGGGGAAATGGCCCGTGAAACGCAGCACCCGTCTTTTCTGGCAGAGTTTCAGCCTCACCTTCCTCGCCCTCATCGCGGTCTTTGCCCTGGCCTTTGGGCAGCTGGTGCAAAAGCCCGCCCTGGAGGAGCGGGAGAAGCAGGCCCAGGTGGTGGAGGCAAACTACGCCTCGGGCACCAATCTGCTGCTCTGCCTGCGGCCCGAGGAGCGCAGCCTGCCCGACGCCTTTTTGTTGGTGGGGATCAACGGGACCAAGCGGCAGTTGGCCCTGACCGTCCTCCCCCCCTGCTGGAAGGTGTCCTTTGCCAACCGGGAGGACAGCCTGCAGCAGTGCTACGGCTACGGCGGCGCCATGGAGTGCATCTCCTCCCTGCAGGCCCTTACCGGGCTGCGCATCGACTACTACGCCGACTTGACCGACCAGACCCTGGCCGCCATCCTCGACGAGGTCGGGGAGCTGCCCTACAGCGTGGCCGAGGACATCTACCGCTACGACGAGACAAGCGGCCTGCTCACCTTCAAGCTGCCCTACGGCCCCCAAGATCTCAGCGGCGATAAGCTCACCGGCTACCTGCGCTACACCAAATTGGAGGGGGACGAGAAGGAGACCCTGCGCCTAAACCTCTTCAAGGCCTATCTGGACCGCTATCTCACCGCCCAGTCGGTGGCGGGGATGTCCCAGTGGTTTGCCCGCTGGTCGGGCCAGTGCAAGACCAACATCACCTCGGTGGCTTGCCTGCAACTGCAAAAGGAGCTGACCGAGGCCCTCTCGGGCCAGCCCAAAACCATCACCGCCCCCCAGATCTTTTACAGCGGCGGGCGGGACTACGACCCCATCCAGGACGGGATGCTGCTGAAAAACTATTTCCGCTAGGCGGCTGGGAGAAGGGCCCGGACAGACATCTGTCCGGGCCCTTCTCCCCTGTGCGCTCACAGCAGATCGAGGCGGCCCACCACCGTTCCCAGGCAGCAAAACTGGCTGCCCTCCTCCACAGAGATATTGGGGAAAGCCCGGTTGAGCGCTGCCAGCCGCACCCCGCCGCGCACCTTCTGGTAGAGCCGGATATACCCCTCCCCGTTTAGGTTGAAAAGGCCGATCTCGTCCTGCCCGGCCGGGCGGTGGGAGAGCGCCAGCACCTCCCCGGCGTGGTAGGCGGGCTCCATGGCGCTGCCGTAGAGCACCACCGCAAAGTCGGCAGCCCGGGCCGTTTCGCTGTCTTTTACCGAGATGTGGCGGACGGCGATGGAGTTCACCGCCGTCTGCCCACCCTCTGCCCGGGTGGGGAGGTAGCAGGGCAACACCTGTCTTGCCGGGCTTCCGGGCCGGTGGAGGGCATCAAAGGTCTCCACCATGGTCAGGAGGATCCGCCGCTCCCTGCCGGTGATCCGCCGCAGGCTCCAAATCAGCTGGTACTCCTCCTCGGTGAGGAGGAGGGGCTGTTCCACCTCCTGCTCCAACAGGGCGGCGCGGCTCTGCCCGCTGGGGTAGACGTCGCAGAAATAGCGCATCGGCAGCCCGAAGAGCCGGGCCAGCCGCTCCACCGTCTTGAGGGAGGGGTCTTTGGTCGCCCCGCTGAGGATCTTGTTGAGGGTCCCCAGGGGAACGCCCGAGCAGTCCGCCAGCATCTGGGTGGTAAACCCCTCCCGCTCTTTCAGCAGCCGCAGCTTCTCCGAGAGCTCTCGGCCGCCGCCCTCTTCCCAAATATCCGCGCTCGGTAAATTTTCACCCATTTCCTGTAAAAAGCTCCTCCTTTTATTGACTTTGTCTCCCATCCTGATAGCATAGAGTACGCGGCATGTGGGTGCCGCAGAAGAAGGAATAAAAGGAGACATTGCGATGAGTAAGAACCACTATTTTGCGGTCATTTCCAACCCGGAAAAAAGCCGCTTTGGCATACAGGCGGAGGGCGGGATCGAGACGCCCCTCTTCTCCCCCGACCCCCTGCAGGTGGCCCGGCTGGCCTCCCTCTTCGAGCGGGAGGACCTGGACCCTGCCCACCTCTGCGACGTGGTGCGGGACATGTTCTGCGCCGCCGCCTTCCCCGACAGGGATTCCTACTTTCCCTCCCTCGAGTGGTGAACGGCTTTTTCATCCTTATTTTACCATTCCCAAAATTTCTTGAAAAGCACAGATTTTCGACAAAAACAGACACCCTTTTCAGATGTGAAAAGGGTGTCTGTTCTCTCTATTTGAGGGGTGGGTGCAGCTGCTGTGTCACAGCTCGCCTCGGTCGCGGCGGCGGGTGCGGCGGATCAGGTAGCTGCTGCCCAACAGCACCGCCCCGGCGAGGATCAGCAGCGCCGGGACGTCGAAACGACAGCCGGCAAAGACAAAGAGGGCCGCGCCCCCGCCCGCCACCAGGGTGAAAAAGAGAAAGTCACAGAGTTTCACGGTCTCGCCCCTCCTCTCGGTCCAACTGCCCCTTGCGAAAGAGGGTGTATCCGGCGACCAGCACCGCCAGCGCCAACAGCCCCCAGTGGATGCCGCAGGAACCGGTCTCCCGGCCCATCCCGCCGCCCAGCAGTCCGGTGCCCACATCCCCGGTGTTGGGCTGTCCACCGCCGGGCGCGGCAGTCTCCCCCTCAATCGACCCGCCGGCGGTCTTTTCCGCCAGCCGGTACTGCAAGAAGAGGGAGGTGCGGTTGCCGGAGGAGTCCTCCAGGGTGTAGGCGATGACGTATTCCCCGGGCTGGGTGGTGTCGATCCCCTCCACCGCCTTCCCATTTTGGGTCACGGCAAAGCGGATTTCCTTGAGGGCCCCGTCCGGCTGGGCCGAGGTGAACCGGTAGCGACCGGCAATCAAGTCGCGGATTTCTCCCTCGTCCAGCCAGCCGCCCGACAGGGGCGGGTCGGAGACCACCTGCACCAGCCGGTCCTTTACGGTGGCATACTTGGTGCCGTTCTGCCAGTCCTCCACCACCTCCGGGGCGTCGGGGCGGCTCCCCGGCTCCACCGTGGGGTCGCTGGGGTCGTACTCCACCACCGGCGGGGCCCCCTGGTCCACAAAGGTGTAGGTGAGATGGACGGTGGTCTGGTTGCCCTGGCTGTCGGTGACGGTTTGGGAGATGACACAGCTGCCGGGTTTGGCGGTGCCGAGGGGCACTTCCTTCCCCTCCACCGTCACGGTGACCGGGCCGTAGGTCAACACCCCGTCTCCCTGGGCGCTACCAAACTGGTAGCGGCCCTTCAGTATCTCCGCCGCCACCTGGGTGGTGAGTTTGCCGCCGTAGGCGGGGGATGTGCCCACCACCTCGGTGATGCTGTCGTAGAGGTGGGCGTGTTTCTTCCCGGTGGCCGGGTCATCCTTGACGGTCGGCTTGGGAAGGGGTTTCAGGGGGTCAAAGGAGGGGCCCACCGGCGGGTCGGGGTCCTCCCCCCAGTCCACTGTGGGCGGGGCCGAGCGGTCGATGAGGGTGTCGGTGAGGACCACTGTGGTGGTGTTGCCTTCGGCATCGGTGACCGCACAGGTGACGGTGAAAGCGCCGGGCTGGGTGGTGTCCACCCCTTCTCCGGTGACATCCTTGCCCCCCTGGGCGATGGTGTAGGCATAGGTGAGGTCGTTGCTTTCCGGCACATTGGAGGAAAAGCCGTAGCGGCCGTCAAAGAGGTCCTTGGCGTCCTCTGCCGTGAAGCGGCCGCCGTAGAGGGGGGCCTCCCGGTCGATGACCTCCTGCATGCTGTCCCGGATGGAGGTGTGGACCAGGCCGTTTTCATCGGTGGCCTTCTCCGAGTCGGAGGGGTTGACATCGGGGTCGCTGGGGTCGGCCGAGGGCGGGTCGTTGACGGTGACCGCCAAGGCAGGGGAGGCATTCCCCGCCGCGTCCACCGCCCGATACTTGCCGTTTTGGCTGGCGGTAAACGTCTGGCTGGCGGCGCCGTTGCCGTCGGTGAGGGAGAAGGCCTTGGCGCCGACCCAGCGGCCAGCCTTGACGTCATAGCGCTCGACCTTCCAGATGCCCGAGAGGCTGTCCGACAGGGTGAGGGCCTTCCCCGAGGCGCTGAGGGTGGGGGCGGTGGCGTCGATCTTCACCGCGTCCTCCACCGTGGTGGACAGCTCCCCCGTCTCGGTATGCTTTGCCTGGTAGGTCGTCTGGGTCCCCCCGGTCTCCTGGCTGTAACTGGTCTTGCGGTTGCCCTGGTCGAGGGTGGCGGTGACCGCCTCCCCCTCTTTGATGAGGAACTGGTTGAACTGGTCGGGGTAGAAGGTGATCTCCACCGGGCCGGCGTTCCAGCCGTTTTCATTGGCCGGGGTGCGGGTATAGTGGTAGTCCTTTCCCGCCGTCCCCTGCTCCTCCGCCGGTTTCTCCGGGTCGTAGGGCACCAGGGGCTTGGCGGGGATCAGTTCGTCCCCTGAATACTGTTTGGACTGAAAGAAGTCGTCCACCATCATCTGGCCGATGGTGACCGTCTTGCCCTCGGGGTTTGCCACCTTGGCCCGGTAGGTGATGACCGTTTCGGCGGGGGAGCAGTCAAAGGGGATGCCCCCTGTCGCCACATTGTCCCCCTGGGCAGTCACGTCCACGCCGTTCACGGTGATTTTTTGGCTCTTGCCATCCCCCCAGGCGGCGGGGTCAAAATGCAGCCCGGCGGTGGGGTACTCCTTGCTGTCCGACAGCTTTAGGCGGCTGGGGACGGTGCCCCCATTTTCCCAGTTGTTTTTGATTTTTGCCTGCACGGTGACGATGCTGCCGTCGGCGATCGGCGTCCCCGCAGGGATGGCCTGCCCGCTCTCGTCAAGCAATTTGGTCTCAAGAAAGGTGGGGCTGTAATCGGTATAGGCCATCCCCAAAAATGTTCCTTCCACCCGCCCCACAGCGGGGACGTCGCCCTTGTAGTCCATCAGGCCCCTGATTTGTACGGCCACCACGTCTTCGGTGAAGGGGTTGAGGTAGGTGATGCTCTTGCCGTTGTAAGACAGGGTAAAGGCATTGGCCGCCGCGTCAAAGGAGAGGCAGTAGGGCTTATCCTCCCCAAAGTCCGCCTCCGTCAGCGGCTGCTGCGGCTGCTCGTAGTCGTTTCCGTGGACGACGGTGAGCCGCTCGATGCCGCCCACCCGGCCGGCAGAAAACCGATAGTTGGTGGTGCTGCCGTAAAGGGCCACCTCCCCGTAATGGCAGTGTCCACTCCCGACAATGGTGAAGTTCGCCTCGAGTTTCCAGTTGGCTTTCAGCGAGATCTTCCCCTTGGAAAAAAGCGCCGTACTGCTCACGCCGTCCACCCAGTGGTCTTCATCCGCCAAGCGGACCCAGTTGCCGTCGACAAGGCCGACACCTGCGGTGGTGGTGCGTATGGCGAAAATTGTGTTCAGGTTTTTTTCCTCTACAAAGCTCCCTGCCGACTGCCCGGCGTGGACCGGCCGGTGGAGGGCGTTTGCGCCCCCCACCACCAGGGCGGCCGCCAGTCCCAGGGCTGTCAACCGCACCCCCATTTCCCGCCGCTTACCGTGCTTCATGGCGTTTTCCTCCCCTTCGTCAAGGGCGCATCTGCCCCTGTGCTTCAATCTGTTTCTAAATAGGTGTACGCCATCCTCAAAACGGCCAACCCCAAACGGCCAAACATCTTTAAAAATTTTCCAAACTCTCCAAATACATTGTTTTTCGCATGAAGATAGTGTACACTTTTCGACAGGATGCGGCAAGATTTGGAGGGGTGGAAAATGGAGGAAAAACGGACACACCGGCAGTTGGAAGCCCTTCTCCGGGCGGCCCGTCAGGGGGATGAGGAGGCTTTTGCCCAGCTCTACCGCGCCACCGCACCGGCCCAACTGGCCCAGGCAAAACTGCTCTTAAAAAGCGACGTCCTCGCCGAGGAGGCGGTGCAGGAGAGCTACCTCACCCTCTACCGAAAGATGGGCGACATCCGCGACCCCCGCTCCCTGGTGGCCTTTCTCAACAGATCCACCTTTCTCTCCTGCCAAAATATCCGCCGGGTGGAGAACCGGCGCGCGGGGAGCGGGGACGAGCTGCTGCCCGGCCTGCCCGACCGGGACCAGACAGGCCAACCCGAGCGCCGCGCCCTGCGCGAGGAGCGGGAGGCCGCCCTCCGCCGCGCCATCGCCGCCCTGCCGGAGCGCCGCCGGCAAGCGGTCGTCCTTCATTATTTTCAGGGCCACAAGGTGGGGGAGATTGCCGCCCTCCTCCACTGCTCTTCCGGCACCGTCAAGCGGGATTTGCAGTTGGCCCGGGCCCAGCTGCGGCGGGAGATGGACGGATTTCTCCCCGCCTTCCTCCCCGCCGGGCTGGCCCTCTCCGCGGCGGGGAGGCGGGCCGGGTTTCGCCCGCCGCCCCCGCACACCATTCCCCTTCCCGCGGCGGCCCTGGCGGGCATTGCCGCAGTGGGGGGATGCGCGGCCCTGGCGCTGCTGCCCGCCCCGCAGATCGACAGCGTGCAGAGCACCCCCGTGGGGGGCGGCGCCCAGGTGTCGATCCAGGCCGAGGGGGCCGGCCAGGTCTGGCTGGAACAGGGCGGTCGCACCCTCCCCTGTCGGCCCGGGGAGGGTGGCGTCTTCACCCTCTCCCCCGTGGCCCCCGGCCCCTACACGGCGGTGGCGGCCGGGGCCAACGGCCGCACCGTTCGGGTGGACTTTTCGGTGGGGGACGGCGACCTCTCCGCCCCTGTCCTGGCCGAAAGCTGGGGTGAAAACGGACTGGTGGCCCTGCGGCTGCAAGACCCCAGCGGGGTCGACTGGGGGACCCTCTCCCTCACCGGGGAGGACGGGACCACCCTCTCCCCCCGCCGGGTGGACGAGGCAGCGGAGGTGGCCTGGTTCGACGCCCCGGCCGGGCGCTACACCCTCTCGGTCTGTGACCGGCTGGGCAACCGGGGCAGCGGCCCCTTCTGGGTCGAACTGCCCCAGTGACAGACAACAAAAAAGGGGCCCTTCCCCGCGGGGAAGGGCCCCTCTCTTATTGTCAGCAAAACCACCGGCCCTGCCGGCAAGACCGTCCCGCAAAAAGCCCTCGCTGCAAGCGCCGGGCAAAAGTGGGTCGTCAACGGCAGGGGGACAGTCTAAGGGGATGTCTTAAACAGGCAAATTTGCCCGCTTTCAGGCCGGGCCGCAGCAAGGTGGACCGAAATTCCGCCGCGCCTTTGGCCGCCCGCGGGCACCAAGCCTTTATGGCCGCATCGCCCCCGACCCTGCCGGGGAACGCACCCCTATTTCAGCATCACCAGGGTGACCCCCAGGTTGTTTCGCCCCATGTCGCTGTCCCGGGTGACGAAGAAGTGGCGGCGCATCATCTGCTGGGTGTCCGGGTCAAAGAGGGAGAAGCGTTCCCCCGGCACCACCAGGGCCAGCTCCCCCCGCTCCCACTTTCGCTCCAGCTCCAGCCGCACCGCCCGGCGGATCTTTCCCCCCTTGCCGGAGGAGCCGTAGCCGTGGATGAACTTCACCACCTTGCAGCCGCCGCTCTTGGCCCGCCGCAGCGACTTTTCCAGGTGCTCCAGGGCCTCGTCCACATAGGGCATCCCCTCTTCAAGGTTGACGGTGTAGACCTCCACGCCGGACCCTCCTTCCCAGCCGCCCGTCAGGAAGCGGCCTTCTCAAAGTAGATTTGCAGGGTGAACTGGTCGGGGTTTTGGTAGTAGGAGTAGCGGTAGGCCACCGCCTCCCTCCCCAAGGTCTCGTTGACCCCGGAGATCAGCCGCCGCATCCCCCCGGTGCTCTCGGCCGCCGCCTGGATGGCCTGGGCATCCCCCAGCTGCATCTCCACCGAGTAGTCGCCCCGGCCGATGTTCTCCGCCGCCACGGCGATCACCCGCTCGGCGATCCCCCCGAAGTCGGCCCCCTGCAGCCCCTTCACCCGGTAGTAGTCCATCTCGGTGGAGTCGGCCGGGGGCAGGGGGTAGTTTTCGTCCCCGTAGATCTGGTGGTCGCGGGAGATGGCGGCGGTGGTGATGTTTTGGTAGCTGTGGTTGAGGATGACCTCGTCCTCCCCCATCCCCTCCACATAGAGGTCGTTCCAGGTGGGGTCCACGTGGTAGTAGCTTCCCCCCAGCTTTACCATCACCCAGCCGTGGCGCTCGCCCCGGCTCTCTCCCCGCACGTAGAGGCAGGGGTAGCCCAGCTTCTGGTAGAGCAGTTGGGCGGCCTTGGCGTACCCCTGACAGACGGCCCGCCCCTCCACCAGGGCGCCGTAGGCGGTGTAGGGGCTCTTCCCGCTCAAGTCGGTGTCGTAGCGCACCCGCCGGGCCAGCTCGTCGCTGACCCAGACGCTCTTTTCAAAGTCCCCGGGCAGGGCCGCGCCCTGGGCGGTCAGCTCCTCCACCCTCTGCTCCAGCTCCCCGTCCATCCGGGCAATCTCCTCCCGGGTGCCGATGTAGCGCAGCAGCACCTTCTGCACCCGGCCGCCAGGGCCGGTGACATAGCTGTACCCGTCCACCCAAAAGTGTTCGGGGCTGTCGGAGAAGTAGTAGCGGTAGACCGTCTCCAACTCCTCCACCGTGATGCGGCTGTCCACCTGGATGCTGTCCTCGGCCCGGGAGACGGCACAGTACAGGTCGTCGTAGAGCTCCCGCTGCAGCCCGTCGAGCTGGGAGCGGCCGTATTTCCCCTCCAGCTCCACCTGCTGCCGGGTGACCGGCTCCCCCCGGAACAGGTCGTTGCTCCCGGTGCGCAGCTCGTCCAATAGCGAGCAGCCGCAAAGGAGGGACAGGGTCAACGCGGCCCCCAGGGCCAGGGCGGCCCCGCGGCGAAATAGGCGGTGGATCTGCACAGGCGATCTCCTCTCTCTGGTCCGGGCCCGGCAGGGGCCCCAAAGTGCGGGCGGCCGTTTTTTCAAACCGCCTCAAAAAAGAAAAAACGGGACTTTCGCCCGTCTTTTCAGCGGGGGGCAGGTCTCCCCCCTTCGCGGCGCATTACGACGCCACGTATTTGATCTTTTTGGGGCTGAACTCCTTGACCGCCGCCTCGTTGTAGACGATCTCCAGCCCCTCTTCTGCGGCCTTGCTCTTTTCGGAGAACTCGCCCTCCTTCATCTCCACCAGCAGCGAGGTGCGGGCGGAGGTGAAGTCCGACTCGTTGGCGAGGGCGCTCTGGCGCTGGTAGACAAAGGTGTACTGGGCCGCCTCGTAGCGGTTGTAGTCCCCCACCCCGTCGGCCTTGATCTGGTTGATCATATTCATGGGGTAGGTGCTGTAATTCTCGGTGTCTTTGTTGATGAAGTCCTGCTGCACGAAGTCGGTCCCCTCGGCAAAGGAGTGGCCGCCCACCTCCAGCACCTGGGGCATGAACTCGTCGGCCACCTCTTTCATGGTGGCACCGTCTTTCAGCTTGGCGAGCATCTGCTCGGACAGGTCGTTGATGGTGGCGATCCCGTCGGAGGGGATGGCGTTTGACTCGCTGTTGAGTTTGGGCAGGGCCAGGAAGGAGATGTGCAGGTACTGGCTCTCAAAGTAGGCCTTGAGCTCGTCGTCCCCCACCGGGGTCAGCCCGTCGGCGCCGTAGTAGTGGTCGAAGAGTTTGCTGGACTTGAGGGCCGAGCGCACCAGGGTGCGGTAGGTGTCTTTGCCGATGCCGTTTTTCTCGAGGACCTTCTTCTGGCTGTCCCAGTTCTGGTTGACGTTGGCCTCGATCTGGGCCTCGTCCTCCTCGGTGACCTCCAGCCCCTCTTTGTCAAAGAGGTTTTCCATGGCCGCATAACTGATGCAGCGGGCCTTGGTCTGGTCTTTGATGTAGTCGGTGGCGCTCTGCTCGCCGATCTGCTCTTTCAAGACGGTCTTGACCTCTTTGGGGTTTTTCTGCGACTGCTCGGCCGCGTCCAGGTAGCTGGCGTACTGGTAGTAGAGGTAGAGGCCACTGGAGATCTCTACCTCGCCCACCTTGGCGGCGTAGTCAAAGCTCTTGCCCAGGGTGCAGCCGCTCAGCGAGGCCAGCACCCCCAAAGCGGCCAGGCCGGCCGCCAGCTTATGTTTAAAAGACATCGTCTTTCCTCCCATTTTCTTTTCGCGCCGCAGCGCATACAACTAGCTACGATTATAGCAATTTTTCGGGGGGCTGTCAAAAGGCAATTCCCCCTGGAAGGGGCGCTGGGCGCGGCGCTCCCCCTAGGCGTCGGACATGGCGTCGAGCACCGCCCGGATCCCGTCGATGGGGCGATGGGGATTTTCCAGCACCGCCGCCAGGAAGGGCTTCTCCCCGGCGTTGAAGAGGACGTTCTTGACCCCCTTCTTGCAGCCCACCGCCCGGGCCACCCGCTCCATTTCCAGGTGGACAAAGCGGATGTATACGGTGTCCTCCCGCTGGGTGATCTCCCCCACCCCCAAGTTGGCGGCCTGGTTGCGCAGCAGGGCCACGTCCACCAGCCCCACCACCGGCGCCGGCGGGTCGGAGAAGCGGTCGATGAGCTCGTCGAGGAGGTCGTCGGCCTCCTCCCGGGACTGGATGGCGGCGATCTTTTTGTAGGTGTCGATCCGGCTGGCCATGTCCTCGATATAGGCCTTGGGGATGTAGGCGTCCAGCTGGATGTCCACCAAGCACTCCTCGTTCTTGTAGGGCTTCTCCTCGCCCTTCTTCTCGCTCACCGCCTCGGAGAGCAGGCGCAGGTACATGTCGTACCCCACCGCCTCCATGTGGCCGTGCTGCTGGGCGCCGAGGATGTTCCCCGCCCCCCGGATCTCCAGGTCCCGCATGGCGATCTTGAAGCCCGAGCCGAAGCTGGTGAACTCCCGGATGGCCGTCAGCCGCTTGGAGGCCACCTCCGACAGGGCCTTGCCCCGCTTGAAGGTGAAGTAGGCGAAGGCCCGCTTGGCGCTGCGCCCCACCCGCCCCCGGATCTGGTAGAGCTGGGAGAGGCCCAGCCGGTCGGCGTCCTCGATGATGAGGGTGTTGCAGTTGGCCACGTCCACCCCAGTCTCGATGATGGTGGTGCACACCAGCACGTCGATGCTGCCCTCCAACAGTTGGGCCCAGACCGAGGAGAGCTCCCGCTCGCCCATCTTGCCGTGGGCCACCGCCACGTTGGCGTCGGGGGCCATCTGCCGCACCCGGGAGGCGCAGGCCTCGATGGACTCCACCCGGTTGTAGAGGTAGTAGACCTGCCCGCCCCGGCGCAGCTCTTTGCGGATGGCGTCCCCCACCACCAGGTCGCTGTGCTCGAGCACGTAGGTCTGGATGGGGTGGCGATCCTGGGGCGGCTCGTCGATGATGGAGATGTCGCGGATCCCGCTCATGGCCATGTTCAGGGTGCGGGGGATGGGGGTGGCCGAGAGGGTGAGCACGTCGATGCCCTTGAAGGCCTCTTTGAACTTCTCCTTGTGGGCCACCCCGAAGCGCTGCTCCTCGTCGATGACCACCAGCCCCAGGTCCTTGAACCTCACGTCCTTTTGCAGCAGCCGGTGGGTGCCCACCACGATGTCGGCCTGCCCGCTCCTGAGCCGGCGGATCGACTCGGCCTGCTGGGCCGGGGTGCGAAAGCGGGAGAGCAGCTCCACGTTCACCGGGAAGTTGCCCATCCGCTTGAGGATGGTCTGGTAGTGCTGCCAGGCGAGGATGGTGGTAGGCACCAGGATGGCGCACTGCTTGGAGTCGAGCACGCACTTGAAGGCCGCCCGCAGGGCCACCTCGGTCTTGCCGTAGCCCACGTCCCCGCAGAGCACCCGATCCATCGGCCGGGGGGACTGCATGTCGGCCTTGATCTCCTCGATGCAGCGCAGCTGGTCGTCGGTCTCGGTGTACTCAAAGCGCTCCTCGAATTCTCGCTGCCACTCGCTGTCCTCCGAAAAGGCAAAGCCCTTGGCCGCCGCCCGCTCGGCGTAGAGTTTGATGAGCTCGTCGGCCATGTCCTTGACCGAGGAGTAGACCCGCTGCTTGGTCCGCTGCCACTCGGTGGAGTGGAGCTTGTTGAGCTTGATCTTCCGGTCCTCCCGGGGGCCGATGTACTTACTCACCAGGTCCAGCTGGGTCACCGGCACAAAGAGGACGTCCTTGCCCGCGTACTGGATCTTCAGGTAGTCCTTCTTCACCCCCTGCAGGTCCAACTGGGTGATGCCGGTGAACTGGCCGATGCCGTGGGTCACGTGCACCACGTAGTCCCCGGGGGTCACGTCCTCCAGGGTGGTGATGGCGTCCTTCCCCCGCTTTTTCTTGGCTGTCCTGCGCTTTCCCTTCCCCTCTTGCAGGGTGTAGGAGATGACCCCCACCCGCAGTTCGGGGTACTCAAATCCGGCGGTGAGGGAGCCGGCCGCCACATAGACCTTTTTGGGGGAGAGGGTCTTGCCCGAGTCGGTGTACTGGGCGTTGTAGCCGTCTTTTTGCAGGTCGTAGGCCAAGGTCTTGGCCGCCTTCTCGGTCCCCGCCAGGACCAGGGTGCAGTAGTTTTGCTCCTGCTGGCTGGCAAGCTCCTCCAGCAGCAGGTTCATCTGCCCGCTCCAACTGGCGGTGGAGACGGCGGTGAAGTCCAGCAGCTCCTTTAAGGGGAATTCCAGCTGGCGGGAAAAGGTCTCCAAAAAGGCGGTGCGGCCCTTGCCCAGGCGGGCCAAAAAGGCCCCCTTCTCGTCGGCAAAGGCGGCCGCCTTTCCCGAGAGGAGCTTTTGCTCCAACAGCTCCTTTACATCCTCCCCCAACTGCCAGAGAAAGCCCTCCAGCTCCTGGGTCATCTCCTGCAGCTCGCTGGTGAAGACAAAGGCGTCCTCCAGGTAGTCAAAGAGGGTGGCCCGCTCGGGCAGGCAGAGGCTCAGGTAGCGGTCGAGCCCCGCCACCTCGGCCCCGGTCTCCAGCCGCTCGGCGTCAGCCAGCAGGGCCTCGGGCCCGTTTTTCCCCAGTTTGCGCAGCTTGGCGGCCAGGGCCGCCGGGTCGGCCACCAGCACCTCCCTGGCCGGGGTGATCTCCACCGCCTCCACCCCGTCGCCCCGGCGCTGGGTGAGCAGGTCGAAGGCGGCGATGGTGTCCACCTCGTCCCCCCAGAACTCCAGCCGCAAGGGGGCGGCCGCCTGGGGCGGGTAGAGGTCGACGATCCCCCCCCGCACCGAAAACTGGCCCGGCCCGTCCACCTGGGGGCGGCGGACATACCCGGCCTCCACCAGCCGGCGGGCCAGTTGATCGGTGGGACAGGCGTCCCCCGGGCGCAGCACAAAGGTGGCCTCCCGGTAGCGCTGGGGGGGCAGGGTGTACTGGCAGGCGGCGGGGGCGGTGGCCACGGCGATGGGGCAGCTGCCGTCGAGCACCCGGCCCAGCACCGACAGCCGCCCGTACTCAAACTCGCGGGAGGCCCCCTCCACCGGGTGGAAGACGTAGTCCTTCTGCCGGTAGAGGGCGGCCGCCTCCCCGCCGATCATGGTGTTGAGGTTGCGCACCATCCGCTCCCCGGCCCGCTCGTCGGGCACCAGCACCAGCATCTGGCGGCCGGTCTCGGCGTAGAGGGCGGCGATCAAGTTGGCTTTGTGCACGGTGGAGAGGCCGTAGCAGGCCAGGGGGACGCGGCCCTCTTCCAGGCTGCGGCGCAGGGTCTCGAAGGCGGGCACCCCCTGCCAGATGCGGGTAAAAAACTCCATCCTCACACACTCCTCTGCCCCCGGCGCGGGGGCGCTCTAGTTGTAGCGGTTCATGGCCTCGTTCAAGTTGTCCTCCAGCAGCAGCCGCAGGGTGTCCAGGCAGGGGCCGGCCAGGTCCCGCACCGTCTCCCACTCCTTGGGGGAGAGGGCGCCCAGCACCCAGTCGGCCAGGTCGTAGTCGGGGTGGGGCTTCTTCCCCACCCCGATCTTGATGCGGGGGTAGTTCTCGCTGTCCAGCGAGAGGGCGATGTCCCGCAGGCCGTTGTGCCCCCCGTGGGAGCCCTTGCGGCGGATGCGCATCCTCCCCACGTCCAGGGAGACGTCGTCGCAGATCACCAGCACCCGCTCGGGGGGGAGGCGGTAGTAGCTGGCCACCTCGTGCACGCAGAGTCCCGAGCGGTTCATAAAGGTCTGGGGTTTGACAAACAGCACCTTTTTGCCGTCCACGAGCCCCTGCCCGCAGGTCCCCTGATGCTTGAGCCGGCTGACCGACACCCCCAGCTCCCGGGCGATCTCGTCGACGAGCACAAAGCCCACGTTGTGGCGGGTGCGCTCGTACTTCTTGCCGGGGTTGCCCAGCCCCACCACGCAGAGGTCGATATTGGGTTTGGAAAACAGCATGTTCTCTCTCCTGGTCCGGGGCGGGCGCGGGCCCGTCCCCCTTTTTTTGCAAAATGGGCGCAACAGGTCGGGGCGGACCGGTGTCAGCCACCGCCCCGCTCAAACTGCCGCCCGCGCACTGCAAGCGCCTTTCATTATAGCCCATCGCGCCGCCCGGTTCAACACCTTCGGGGCGGTTTTCCCCCCTTCGGCCCGCTTCGACATTTGGCACAGGGAAAGGGGGGCTTTTTCTCCGTTTCGCAAATTGTTCTCCCCCGCCGTCCTGTGGTATCCTGTTAGGGAACGCCATACGCCCAAATGAGAAAGGGGGCCCCTCCCTTGCGAACCGTCCTCTCCTACCTGCGCCCCAGCGCCAAAAAGATGGCCTGGGGGCTGACCATCAAGTTCCTCGGCACCGTCATGGACCTGCTCCTCCCCTGGATACTGGCCTTTGTCATCGACACGGTGGTCCCCCGCCGCTCCCTCGCCCAGATCGCCCTCTGGGGCGGGGTGATGCTGCTGTGCTCGGTGCTGGCGGTGGTGGGCAACATCGCCGCCAACCGCTCGGCCGCCCGCATCGCCAGGGACGCCAGCGAGCGCATCCGCCATGACCTCTTCTCCAAGATCGCCCACCTCTCCTGCCGGCAGATCGACGGCTTCACCGTCCCCTCGCTGGAGGCGCGGCTCACCACCGACACCTACAACGTCCACCAGATGCTCAACATGATGCAGCGGGTGGGGGTCAGGGCCCCCATCCTCCTGCTGGGGGGCGTGGCGGTCACCCTGACGCTGGAGCCGGTCTTGACCCTGGTGCTCCTCTCGGTGCTGCCGCTGATCGCCCTGGTGGTCTTTTTCGTCTCCCGCAAGGGGGTGGGGCTCTTCTCCGCCATGCAGCGCTCGGTGGACGCCCTGGTGCGCACCGTCCGCGAGGACGTCACCGGCATCCGCATCATCAAGGCCCTCTCCCGCACCGAGGGGGAGAAGACCCGCTTTGACGGGGTCAACCGGGCGGTCTCCCGCCGGGAGACCGCCGCCTCCACCACCATGGCCCTCTCCAACCCGGCCATCAACTTCTTCCTGGGCGCCGGGCTCACCGGGGTCATTTTGGTGGGCGCTTTCCGGGTCGACAGCGGGCTCACCCAGCCGGGCACCATCCTCGCCTTCCTCTCCTATTTCACCATCATCCTGGGCGCCATGCTCTCCATCACCCGGGTCTTTGTCATGTACTCCAAGGGCGCGGCCTCCGCCGCCCGCATCCAGGAGGTGCTGGCCGCCGAGGGCGAGCCCGAGACCCTCGCCGCCGCGGCGTCCGACCGGGGGGCGGCCCGCCTCTCCTTCGAGGGGGTCACCTTCTCCTACGGTGGGGGGGAGCCGGCGGTGGAGGACATCTCATTTTCTGTGGGGCCGGGGCAGACCCTCGGGATCATCGGCGCCACCGGCAGCGGCAAGAGCACCCTCTGCAACCTGATGCTGCGCTTTTACACCCCCGACAAGGGGGTCATCCGCCTCGACGGGCGGGACATCCGCGCCATCCCCCTAAAGGAGCTGCGCAGCCGCTTTGGGGTGGTCTTTCAAAACGACCTCCTCTTCGGCCGCACCGTCGCCGAAAACATCGACTTTGACCGGGGGATCGCCCCCGACCGGGCCGAGGCGGCCGCCGGCTGGGCCCAGGCCGACTTTGTCGCCGGGCTGGAGGGGGGCTTTGCCCACCCGCTGGCCGCCCGGGGGACCGACCTCTCCGGCGGGCAGCGGCAGCGGCTGCTGGTGGCCAGGGCCCTGGCCGGCGACCCCGACATCCTCATCCTCGACGACGCCTCCTCCGCCCTGGACTACCAGACCGACGCTAAGCTGCGCCAGGCGGTGCGGACACACTGCGCCGACGCCACCTGTGTGGTGGTGGCCCAGCGGGTCAGCTCGGTGATGGGGGCCGACCTCATCCTGGTGCTCGACGAGGGGCGGCTGCTGGGCTGCGGCAGCCACGGCCAGCTGCTGGAGAGCTGCCCGCCCTACCGGGAACTCTACGCCCTGCAGATGGGAGAGGGGGCGGCGCAGTGAAGGGCTCTTACAACATGCAGACCCCCGGCGGCCACCGCCGCCCCTCGGGCAGCCAGGAGCGGCCCCGGGACACCCGCTACACCCTGCGGCGGCTCTGGGGTTACCTCTGCCGTCACCGCTGGATGCTGCTGGCCGCGGCGGCCCTCGCCCTGGCCAGCAACCTCCTGGCCCTGCTGGGGCCGATGCTCTCCGGCCTCGCCATCGACGCCATCGGCACCGTCCCCGGCCAGGTGGACTTTCCCCGGGTCTTTTTCTACGCCGGGTGGATGCTGGCCTTCTACCTCCTCTCGGCCCTGCTGGGCTACCTCTTCTCGCTGCTGATGATCCGCTTGAGCCAGCGGGTGGTGCGGCAGATGCGGGGGGACCTCTTCTCCCACCTGATGGACCTGCCGGTGCGCTACTTCGACAGCCACCAGACCGGCGACATCGTCAGCCGCATCTCCTACGACATCGACACGGTCAACACCTCCCTCTCCAGCGACCTGTTGCAGATCGGGACCAGCGCCATCACGGTGGTGGGCTCCTTTGGGATGATGCTGGCCATCTCCCCGGCGCTGCTGGCGGTCTTTGCCGTCACGGTGCCCCTCTCCATCCTCTGGACCCGCTACATGACCCGCAAGGTGCGCCCCCTCTTCTCCCGCCGCTCGGCCGAACTGGGGGCCCTGGGCGGCCTGTCGGAGGAGGCGGTCTCGGGGCTGCGCACCGTCAAGGCCTACTCGGGGGAGGAGGCGGTGACCGCCCGCTTTGACGCCCAGGACAAGCGGGCCCTGGACGCCCAGTACGCCGCCGACTACTACGGCACCATGACCGGCCCCTCGGTCAACTTCATCAACAACCTCTCCCTCACCCTGGTGAGCGTGCTGGGGGCCACCCTCTTCCTCTTTGGCAAGATCACTTTGGGCAACCTCTCCTCCTTTGTCCTCTACTCCCGCAAGTTCTCCGGCCCCATCAACGAGATCGCCAACATCGCCAGCGACCTGCAGTCGGCCTTTGCCGCCGCCGAGCGGGTCTTCCGCCTCATCGACGAGCTGCCCGAGCCCGCCGACGCCCCCGACGCCCTGCCTGCCGGGGCGGTGCGGGGCGAGGTGGAGCTGGACCGGGTGAGCTTCGGCTACGACCCGACCGCCCCCGTCCTCAAGGACTTCAGCCTGCGGGCGCCGCCGGGCAGCCTGGTGGCCATCGTCGGTCCCACCGGCGCGGGAAAGACCACCGTCATCAACCTGCTGATGCGCTTTTACGACCCCCAGTCCGGCGAGATCCGCCTGGACGGGCGGGAGACCCGCCGCATCACCCGCGACAGCCTGCGCCGCTGCTACACCCTGGTGCTGCAGGACACCTGGCTCTTCTCCGGCACCATTGCCGAGAACATCGCCTACGCCCGCCCCGACGCCACCCGAGAGGAGGTCGTGGCCGCCGCCAAGGCCGCCCACATCCACCGCTTCATCTCCCAACTGCCGCAGGGCTACGACACCCCCCTCACCGGGGACGAGGCGGCCATCTCCCGGGGGCAAAAGCAGATGCTGACCATCGCCCGGGCCATGCTCTTGCAGTCCAACATGCTCATTTTGGACGAGGCCACCTCCAACGTGGACACCCGCACCGAGCGCCGCATCCAGGGGGCCATGCGCCAGCTGATGGAAGGGCGCACCTGTTTTGTCATCGCCCACCGGCTCTCCACCATCCAAAACGCCGACGTCATCCTGGTGGTGAAGGACGGCCGGGTGGTGGAGCAGGGCGACCACGCCTCCCTGCTGCAGCGGGGTGGGGCCTACGCCGAACTCTACTGGGCCCAGTTTCAGTGAGGGGGCTGCCGGCAGACAAAAAAGGAGGCAGCCCCGAGCGGCCGCCCCACAAGGCGGGGCACCGCGTCTTTGCGAGAAAGGGGCGCAGCGTCCCGACGGCGGCACCGGCGCCCGCCCCGGCTGCCCGGCAGGGCCCTGCTCCCCCGCAACCGCCAGAGGGGGGTCAAAAAGCAAAACACTCTGTGGAGATGCGCCGTTTCATCTCCACAGAGTGTTTTTATATCGCCCTTCCCCTCGCGCAAACCGCTCGCCCGGCGATAGGTCCTCCCCCTCCAGGCCCCGTCCTCACGGCCTCTCCGGGGCCACCACCCGGTTTTTCCCCGCCGCCTTGCCCCGGTACATCTGCCGGTCGGCCAGCAGGATCATCTCCCGGGCGGTGAGCCCCTCTGCGCCGGTGCTGAAGCCGACGGTCAGGGTGATGTGCAGCCGCGCCTCCCCCCAGCGAAAGGGGTGGCCGGAGACGGCGGCGCACAGCCCCTGCAGCCGCTCCATCACCTCGCTTTGGACGAGGCCGCGAAAGAGGAAGATGAACTCCTCCCCGCCCCAGCGGCAGATCTCCACTCCGTCTCCCAGCTGCCGCCGCATGAGCTGGGCCAGTTCGGCCAGCACCGCGTCGCCGCAGGGGTGTCCCCAGGTGTCGTTGACGGCCTTGAAGTTGTCGACGTCGCCCAAGGCCACCGCCGCCAGGCCGCTGCCGTCCTCCACTTTGGCCAAAAAGGCCCGGCGGCTGAGCAGCCCGGTGAGGTCGTCGAAGTTGGCCAGAGCCTCCAGGCTGCGGTTTTCCGCCCGCAGCTCCTGCCGGCTGACCGCCGCCGAGACCTTGGCGGAGATCGCGGCAAAGAGGATGACGGTGAAGCAGGCGCAGGCGTTGTAGAGGTAGAGCCACAGCTCCCCCCTCCCCCGCAGCACCGGGGTGGCGATCCCGGCGGGGGCCGCGCACCTCAGGGCGAGAAAGAGCAGTATCTCCAACGCGGCGAAGAGGTAGACCACCCCTTTGTGCCGGAAGGGGCGAAAATAGGTCACCGAGAGCATCGCCACCAGGTAGAGGGCAAAGCCCGACCCCCACCCCAAGACCAGGGTGCTCACCGCGGCAAAAAGGCAGACTTCCAGGTGGACGCAGGTCACAGCCAGGCGGTAGCGGCCCCGCTCCACCACCAACAGCATGGCGCCGTAGAAGAGGGTGCTGCCCGCGTTGTAAAGGGAGAGGGAGAGTGGCCCCAACAGCCCGAAGAGCACCGCGTAGGAGAGGTGCGCGGCCGCGGCCAGCCCCACGATCTGGCGGTAGGCGCGCTTCACGTGGCCGCCTTCCCCGCGCAGGGCGTCTGTGCGCCCCGACCCCGCCCTCACCGCTCTGCCACCGGCCAGTACTTCTCCTCAAAGGCCTCTCTGGCAATGGGCCGGGAGACGTAGTACCCCTGCACGCTGTCGGCGTTCAAGGTCTGCACCGTCTTCAGTTCGTCGAGCTGTTCGACCCCCCTCGACACAGACCGAGATGCCCACGCTGTGGCAGAGTTGGATCACCGCGGCGATGAAGGCGCGGTTGAACTCGTGCGTCTGGTCGTTGATGAGGGAGATGAAGAGCCGGTCGATCTTCACAATGTCCGCCGGCATCTGGGTGAGCATCCCCAGGGAGGAGTAGCCTGTCCCAAAATCGTCCATGGCGATCTGGATGTGGGAGCCCCGCAGTCCCTGAAAGGCCTCTCTCAGGGCGGGCATGTCGGTGACAAAGCAGCTCTCGGTCAGCTCCAGCACCAGGTGCCGGGGGGCCAGCTCATACCGCTCGAGCAGGTCCAGCACAAAGGGGACAAAGGCCTTGTCCGCCAACTGCAGATAGGAGACGTTGACGTTCATGACAAAGTCTGGGCAGAGATCCAGCCAGCGCTTGCAGGTGGCCACCGCCTCCTCCAGCACCCACCGCCCCAGTTGGATGATGAGACCGCTGGATTCCAGCAGGGGGATAAACTCCACCGGCGACACCGGGCCAAAGGGCTCGCAGGACCAGCGCAACAGGGCCTCGGCGCCGATGAGCCGCAGGCCGCCGCCCTCCTCAAAGCGGACAAAGGGCTGGTAGACCAGTGAGAAGTGCTCCATCCCGCTGCGGACGCTCTGCTGCAGGCAGCTGGTCAGCTCCATCTTGCGGATGCGCTGCTTCAGCAGGTCGGGGGTGAAGGCGGTGCAGCGGTTCTTGCCGCCGTCCTTCGATGCCTCGAGGGCGCTCTCGGCGTATTTGAGCAGGTCCAGGTAGTTGTCCGCGTCCCGGCCGATCTGGGCGGTGCCGCCGGAGATGGTGCAGAAATAGGGGGTGCCGTCCACCTCCCGCTCCCGGTTGGCGCAGAGGTGGATGGTCCGGTAGAGCTGCTCCATCTCCTCCGGCGAGGCCCCCGGGCAGACGACGGCGAACTCGTCCCCGTCAAAGCGGTACGCCTCCGCCCGCGGGGGGAGCAGCCGCTGCAGGTCCTGGGCGATCTGGCGCAGCACCGAATCGCCGAAGATATGGTTTTTCAGGTTGTTGATCCGCTTGAAGTCGTCCAGCCCCAGCAGCAAGATGCCCCCCGGCGCCTCCGCCTGCTCCAGCAGGCGCTCGACCCGCTTGCGGCACTCGCCCTGGGTGAAGAGGCCGGTGGTGGGGTCGATCTTCCCCTTGTTGGCGATGGGGGCCACCACCCCCGCAAAGGTGACCGGCCGGCCCACCTCGTCCCGGTTGAGCAGGCCCCGGCAGACCACCCAGACATATTCGCCCCCGCGGTTTTTGACCTGGTATTCCACGTTGTGCTCGTCGGTGCGGCCCGCCAGCATCTCGTCGATGGAGTCAAAGTAGCGCTTTTGGTCCCGGGGGTGGACCAGTTCCCCCCAGAGGGGCACCAGCCCGGGCACAAGCCGCCCCGGCAGCGCAAAATCCTGCGCCATGTTTTCCGAGACCAGGGCGAGATCGGCGGACATATCCACAATGTAGATATAGTCCTCCGTGCTGTTGACAATTGCCTTGTAGAGCACCTGCGCGTCGATGGGAAACGACTGGATCGCGTGGGAGCTGATGTGCGGAGTCTCCATTGGTGGCCTCCTCGCCAGAGATCCCGGCGCCCTTTCAAGCGGGTGCTGAAAGTCTCTCTTTTTGTTTCCTTTTTATAAAGCAAACCTGCACAGTCAACTGTATTATAGCACGCCATCGCGCCGCCGGGCAATTATCCCTTTGATTTGCAATAAAATCCGCTTTTTCAAAATTCACTTAGGCGGCCTCGCCCCGGGGCGCGCGGGGGAAGGCCAGGGCCAGCAGGCAGAGCAGGGCCATCAGCCCGCCGGCGGCCCCGAAGAGCACCGGGTAGCTGCCCCCGGCCAGGGGCGCCACCAGGTAGGTGGGCAGGAGAAAGCCCCCCAGCATCTGCAGGGTGGCGATGATCCCCCCCGCCGCCCCGGCGTAGCGGGGGCCGATCTCGGGCAGGGTGGCGGGCAGGGAGAGCAGCAGGGGGAAAAACATCCCCAGGGCCACCCCGGTGACAAAGAGGACCGCCCCCATGACAAGGCCCTGGGGCAACATCCAGCCAAAGGCCGACCCCAGGCCAAAGACCGCCCCGGCCCCCACCAGGCAGCCCTTGAGGCTGCCGGTCTTTTGCAGCAAAACCGGCCCCAGCAACGCCCCGAAGATGTTGCCGACCGTCACCGCCGAAGCGGCCACCCCGGCGGCGGCCGCGGTCATCCCCCGCACCTGTTGCAGGGCGCTGGGCAAAAAGGCGTTGAGGAGGACGCAGGCCCCCATCAGGCAGGCCATACAGCCCCCCGCCAGCCAGACCGAACGGCTGCGGGCGGCCACCGCCACGCTCTCCTTTGCCGAGGGGGGCGCGGCCTCCTCTTCGGCGGGCGCGTCCGACGCCCCCTCCGGCCGCTCGCGCATCAGCAGCAGCCAGAGCAAGGCAGCTGCCGCGCAGACGGCAAAGGCCACCCAGTAGGCCGCCTTGGCGCTGGGGAGCAGGGCGGTGGTGGCCAGGGCCGCCGTCATCCCCACCGGGGAGGAGGTGAGCACCGCCCCCGCCACCGTTCCCGCCCGCTGCGGGGGGTACCAGTTCCCCACCACCTTGGCAGTGTTGGCGTTCAAAAAGGCCATCCCCACCCCCAGCAGCACCATGCTCCCCATCAGCCCCAGGTAGCTGCCGCAGAGGGGGCGCAGGGCGGTGCCCAGGGCGCTGACGGCCAGCCCCACCCCCGCCACCCGGCGCACCCCCCAGCGGTCGGAGAGGGCCCCGGCAAAGAAGGAGAGGAGGAAGGCCGGGATCATCGGCGCCGAGAAGGCGCTGGAAAACTGGGCGGCGTTCAGCCCCAGGGCGGCGGTGATCTCCGGCCCCAGGGGGGAGAGTTGGTACTGGGCGTAGTTGACCGCCAACAGCCCGAAAAAAAAGACCGCCATGGTGGCCGCGCCACGGCCGCCTGGCCGCTTGTTCTGTCTGTGCAAAAAAAATCGTCCCCTCTCTGGCACGCCAGCCGCGGGCAGGGCCCGCGATTGGCCGATAGCTGCATTGTATCACAGCCGCTTTGCCGGGTGATACCGGCAAAAGCACAGAAGAAAGGGACGAAATCCCGGCATTTTGCCGGAACCGGCCCTCCGGCGGCGAAAACGCGGGATGGCGCCCGGTCCAAAATCGTGCTAAAATAGGCAAAGATCGGCAGATTTCGGTCGCTTTTGGACCGTTTTGGACCATATCGTCCCGCGGCGGGACCTGCCAAAAAAGGAGGACGGACCTTTGCAGTCAAATCCCTCGCTCGCCCGGCGGATGACCGCCCAGTACGCCAGCTTACAGGGCGCTTACTGGATGGTCTTCTGCGCCGTTATGAGCTTTGCCTCGGCCTTTTTGCTCTCCCGCGATTTCGACAACACCCAGATCGGAGTGGTGCTGGCCCTCTCCAACGTGTTCGGGGCGCTGCTCCAGCCCGCGGCCGCCTCCCTGGCCGACCGGGCGCGCCGGTTCTCCCTGCGGCAGATCACCGCCGCCATCGCCTTTGCAGCGGCCGCCCTCTCGGGGGTGCTACTGGCCATCCCCCACTCCTTCTGGCTGACGGCCGTCCTCTTCTGCCTGGTGGCCACCGCCATGCTCACCGTTCAGCCCCTGATCAACGCCCTGGGGTTTGTCTACGAGCGGTGGGGGCTGCCCATCGATTTCGGCCTGGCGCGGGGGATCGGCTCCCTCTGCTATGCGGCGGTCTCGTTTTTGCTGGGGCTGCTGTTGGAGCGGTGGGGGGCCGACGTGCTGCCGGTGGGGTTTGTGCTGCTCTACCTCCTCATTGCCCTGCTGGCCTTGACCTTTCGCGCCAAGGGGCTGGCCGACGCCCCCGCCGCCAAGGCCGCTGAAGAGGGGGCGGGAGAGGGGGAGCGCCCCTCCTCCCTGCTGGAGTTCTTCCGGCAAAACCCCCGCTTCACCCTCTTTCTGGCGGGGGCGACCTGCGTCTTTGTCTTTCACACCATGCTCAACAACTTCCTGATGCAGATCGTGGTGCACGCCGGGGGGCAGAGCGCCGACTTCGGGGCCGCCCTCACGGTGGCCTTGGCCCTGGAACTGCCCACCATGGCCCTCTTTTCCCGGCTGGTGCGCAGGGTCCGCTGCGAGACCCTGCTGAAAATCTCGCTGGGGTTCTTCCTCGTCAAGGCGGTGCTGCTGTTTGTGGCCCGCGACCCGGGGGGCGTCTACCTGAGCCAGGTCTTTCAGGTGGGGGGCTTCGCCCTCTTCACCCCGGCAGCCGTCCACCACGCCAACGCCGTCATCGCCGGGGCCGACCGGGTGAAGGGGCAAGCCATGCTGGCGGTGACCAACACCCTGGGCGGGGTCTTCGGCTCGCTGCTGGGGGGCTGGCTCATCGACCGGGCGGGCATCCCCGCCATGCTGCTGTTCGGGGTGGGGATCACCGCCCTGGGCGGCGCGGTGGCCTGGCTGGCCCTGGGGCGCGCCCCGGCCCAAAAGGGCTGACCCGGCTCTTTTTTGGGACGGGTCCTGTGGCTTGGCGACGGGGATGGGTATCGGCGCCAGTGACCGGGGGGCAGCGGGGCAGACGGGCGGCAGGGAGGGATGTGCGCGGCAACCGGCATTCAGGTGCGCCCCTTTGACCCGCCGGGTGACGCCCTGCGCCGGAAAAATACCGCGGCGGCAGAGAAATTTCTGTGCTTGCCGGGTGGACGCCCCCGATGGATGGGGTTCTTTGCCTCGGGGGAGGGGATTTCCTGTGAGCGGGCCTTTACCGAGGAGGGCTGCCCGGACATCGCTCGGGGGGTGGGCGGAGATGGCCCGTTTCCTGGCCCGGCAGGTCGCCTCCCCCTGCCCAACCGCCCGCCTCTCGGTCTGCTCTGCTCCGAGCCACCTGATTGCCGAGACCGCCCCTCTGCGGCACCGACCATCGGGATGACCTGGCCCCCCCTGCGGCGGCCACATCCTCCCCACCTTTTGGGCCGGGGAAAGGACCGTCTGCGGTGCGGCCATCCGTCCAGAGAACTGGTGGGGATGGGCCCCGCCCTCCCCGGCCCTGGCGGGAGGGTGGAGAGGATACGCGATGGAGAGGCATTTTGTTCGCAGGCCCTACGGCCCGGCCGACGGCACCCTGCGGCGGAAAACTCCGCGGGCGGTCATCGGCCGCATGACCGCCGCCGGGAAGGACCTACTCACCCGCTGGAAGCTCTTTGCGCCCTCGGACGAGGTCGCCCAGGCACTGGATGTTGCCGCCCCACGGGGACCGGCCGTCAACCGGGGCATAAGCTATGCCCGCCGGACCAACGGGCCCTGCGGGCGGGATTTCCCGGCCGGTCGTTTCAAAGCCCGGCGGTGCGGCTGACCGGCGGCCCCACACCATCTTTGTGGAGGTGGACGGGGCCATTCCCCCTCTTAAGCCTGGGGCGGAGGAACGGGCCCCAGCCAGCAACTCGGCGCACCCGTTGCGCCGCTCCATCCGCAGAGGGGGAAAGGGGCTACACTGTGACGAGTTCGTGGACCCCATCGGCGAACTGTTCGAGTGGGGTGCCAGACGCCCAAAAGAGAGGGGGCCGTCCTGCGGGACGGCCCCCTCTCTTTTGGCTGGTGGCTAGAGCTCTTTGAGGAAGCAGACGATCCTCCCCACCTCTCGAAAGCCGGCGCGGCGGTGAAAGCTCTGGCTGGCGGCGTTGCCGAAATCGCAGTCGCTGGCGAACTGGCGGCAGCCCCGACCCCTGGCCCAGGCCTCGCACCGCTCCAACAGCCTGCGGGAGAGGCCCTGGCCACGGCAGTCCGGCTCCAGGTAGATGCCCTCCAGATACCCCACCGGGCCGGGGCGCGCCCCCTCGACGTAGTCGCGGCGCAACTGGCACTGGGCGTACCCCACCGGTCGCCCCGCCTGCCAGGCCAGAAAGATGGCCCCGTCGGGGCCGAAGAAGCAGGGGGCCAGGTCCTCCGCCAGCTCTTCCGCCCCGCTTCCCGGCCAGAGTTTGCCCGCCAGGGCGAGGGCGGCGGCCCGGTCGGCAGGACCCGCCTGCCGCACCTCGGCCCCCTCCTGGAGGCGACACTTTTCGGTGAGTCGGCGGCAGAGGTCGCAGGGGGTGTAGAGCCCCTCTTCCCCCACCTCGATCCCCCGTTCCCCGGCGTAGGCCCGGTAACCCGCCACCCCGCCCTGGAGGAGGGCGGCGATGTCGGGGCGGGCAAAGGGATCGTAGCCGTCGACGATCTCGTCGATCCCCTGGGAGCGCAGGTCGCCGATGGAGAAGGCGCAGAGGGCGACGGTCCCGTCGGGCAGGACCGAGAGGGTCTCGCCCCGGTCCAGGGGGGTGGTGTAGGGGGCCTGCCCGCAGCGAAAGGAGTCGTCGAGGGCGGCAGGGCGGGAGAAGTACCGCCCCAGGTGGCGGGCGGCGCTGCCCGCCGGGGCGATCTGGTTGCCGCTGCTGACCGCAAAGCCCTCGGCCACAAAGGTGGCCAGCACCCGGCGGGTCTCTTCGTCCCACTCGTTTTGCCCCTGCGGGCCCTGGAGCCAGGCCGGGTGGATGCGGAGCCGGCAGCGGCCGTCGGCGGCCAGACGGCGGGCAAAGTCCAACGCCGCGGAGAGGGGGATGCGCCGCTGGTGGAAGGCGTCGGCCGAGAGGAGCACCTCGGCCCCCACCTCCCCCAGCCAGCCGACCACCTGGGCCACCCGGGCGGGGTCGCGGGAGAAGTAGCCGTTGGTGATGACCTGCCGCCGGGGGATGCCGGCGGCCCTGGCCTCCCGCAGGAGGGCGACGGTGTCCTCCGGCCAGAGGAGGGGCTCGCCCCCAAAGCACATCGCCGAGCGCAGGGGGAAGCGCTGTGCCAGCCGGGTGAGCACCCCCTCGCAGAGGGCGTAGGGGAGGTGGCCGGGCGGGTGGTCGGACATCTCCCCCTGGGAGCAGTGGGCACAGCGGCCGGTGCAGTGGTAGGTCATGGTGAACTCGACCCGATCGAGGTTTAGATACATCTCTCTTCTCCCCCGTTGCGACAGTTTTTCCCATCATAGCACAGACGGGGAAAAAGAAAAAGCGGGGCGGCAGAGAGCCGCCCCGCCTGATTTTGCGGGCAGGGATCAGACAAAGAGGGTGGAGACCGACTTGTCGGAGTAGATGCGGGCGATGGCCTCGGCAAAGACGGGGGCCACCGGGAGGATGCGGAACTTGTCGAGCATCTTCTCGGGGGGGATGGGGATGGTGTCGAGGAAGACCAGCTCTTTGATGGGGGACTCCTTGATGCGCTCGATGGCGGGGCCGGAGAGGACCGCGTGGGTGGCGCAGGCGTAAACCTCTTTGGCGCCCTTGCCCATGAGGGCCTTGGCGGCGTTGCAGAGGGTGCCGGCGGTGTCGATCATGTCGTCGGCGAGGATGACGGTCTTGTCCTTCACGTCGCCGATGATGTTCATCACCTCGGAGACATTGGCCTTCTGGCGGCGCTTGTCGACGATGGCGATGGGCACGTCGAGCTTTTGGGCGAAGGAGCGCACCCGGGTGACCGACCCCAGATCGGGGGAGACCACCACCAGATTTTCCTTCTTGCCGGCGAACTTCTTCTCGTAGTAGGGCTCCAGCAGGGGGACGCCCAGCAGGTGGTCCACCGGGATGTCGAAGAAGCCGGTGAGCTGGGCGGCGTGCAGGTCCATGGTCAGGACCCGGTCGGCCCCGGCGGCGGTGATCAGGTCGGCCACCAGCTTGGCGGAGATGGGGTCGCGGGCCTTGCTCTTGCGGTCCTGGCGGGCATAGCCGTAATACGGGATGACGGCGGTGATGCGGCCGGCCGAGGCGCGCTTGAAGGCGTCGATCATGATGAGCAGCTCCATCAGGTGCCGGTTGACCGGCGCGCAGGTGGACTGAACCACGAAGACGTCGGAGCCGCGGACGGTCTCGTGGATGGAGACCGAGATCTCCCCGTCGGAGAACATCCCCACGTCCGATTTGCCCAGAGGCAGGCCCAGGTATTCGGCGATCTCCTCGGCCACCTTCTTGTTGGAGTTGGCGGAAAAAATCTTAATGTCCTTGCCGTGTACGTTCATAGCTTTTTAACTCCCCTATTTATCTGGCTGCCCCGCACCGGTGCGACGGCAGCGTTTTGCACCCTGCGGCGCTACCGTTCCTCTTCTTTTTTCTTTTTGGCCTTGGCGATGCGGCCGGCCAGCTTTTTGCCGGCCCAGTTCTCGATGGTCTTTTGGTACCCGCGCTCGATGGCCAGGGCGCCGTCGGGCACGTCCTCGGTGATGGTGGAGCCGGCGGCAGTGTAGGCCCCCTCCCCCACGGTGACCGGGGCCACCAGGTTGGTGTTGCAGCCGATGAAGGCGTTGTCGCCGATGACGGTGCGGTACTTCTGGCTGCCGTCGTAGTTGACGGTGACGCAGCCGCAGCCGAAGTTGACCCCCGAGCCCACGTCGCTGTCCCCCACGTAGGTGAGGTGGGCGACGCTGGTGCCCTCCCCCACGGTGGAGTTTTTGATCTCGACGAAGTTGCCCACCTTGGCGCCGTCTTGCACCCGGGAGCCGGGCCGCACCTGGACGAAGGGCCCCATCCGCACCCCGGAGCCGATCTCCGAATCGGTCACCTGGGAGGCGTTGAGCACGGTGCCGTCGCCCACCACCGCGTCGGTGAGCAGGGAGTTGGGGCCGATGGTGCAGCCGCAGCCCACCACGGTGTGCCCCTTGATGATGGTGCCCGGGAGGATGGTGGTGTCCGCCCCGATCTCGCAGTCGGGGGAGAGGACGATGCCGTCGAGGGTGACGAACTCGACCCCTTGGCGCATCTGCTTTTCAATGACCCGGCGGCGGGCAATCTCCCCCAGCTTGTAGAGGGAGAGGCGGTCGTTGGCCCCCAGCACCACATCCTCGCTCTGGGCGGTGTAGGTGCCGGCGCCCCTGCCGGCGCGCAGCAGGAGGGAGACGGTGTCGGTCAGGTAGTACTCGCCCTGGGCGTTGTCGTTTTGCAGCTGGTGGAGCACCTCCAGCAGGGCGGCGGTCTCAAACCAGTAGGCGCCGGAGTTGACCTCGCGGATGGCCCGCTCGGCCTCGGTGGCGTCTTTCTGCTCGACGATCTTGGCGATCTGCCCGCCGTCTTTGACGATGCGGCCGTAGCCGGTGGGATCGTCGAGTTCGGCGGTGATGACGGTGACGGCGTTGCCCGACTGGAGGTGGCTCTCCAGCGAGCGGCGGATGGTGTCCTCGTCGACAAAGGGGGCGTCGCCGCATAAAATAAGGGTATGCCCGTCCCGGTGGGAGTTGAGAAATGCCTCCCCCTGCAGCACGGCGTGGCCCGTTCCCAGCCGTTTGGTCTGCATGGCGACGGTAAACCGATCCCCCAGGACCTGGCATACCTCTTCACTGCCGTGGCCCACCACGACACAGATGTCCTCGATGCCCGCCCGCTCCAGCGCGTCGGTCACCCAGGAGATCATCGGCTTGAAGAGGACCTCGCAGAGCACCTTGGGTTTGCGCGAGCGCATGCGGGTCCCCTCGCCCGCCGCCAGGACGACGGCGTTGATGGCTGCTTCCATGTACTTGCCTCCTGTTTCCAGTTGTGTTCGGCATGGGGGAAGGCGCGCGGCCCCGCCCCGGCATATAAGCTACCTCGTTTTTGCACAGTGCCCTCCAGGCGCAAGAAAGCCCCTTTTCCCATGGGGGAAGCGGGGTCTTTTTGACGAATCGGCACACTGTTCTTTATATAATTATTACAACTTCCCGTCCCTTTTGCAAGCCCTTTTTCCGGCTCTGGGGAAAATCTATTGAAAATCACCAATAAAACGCAAAAAAAGCAAATTGGGTATAGCAAATACAGTCTCGATTTGCTATAATGGGCGCATAGACGGTGCGTCTGAACAGATTGGGGATGAGAGGACTATGTGGGCTCTTTCCGGCGAGGGGGGAGCGCGCATAGTCTTTGTGGTGTCCAAATCTGTTTACAAAAAACAGGAGGTAGATACCCGTGAGCACGAAATACGTGTACAAGTTTTCCGAAGGCAACGGAACCATGCGGGAGCTGTTGGGCGGCAAAGGCGCCAACCTGGCCGAGATGACCAACCTCGGCATGCCGGTTCCCCAGGGCTTCACCGTTACCACCGAGGCCTGCACCAAGTACTACGAGGACGGCAAGCAGATCAACGAGGACATCCAGAAGGAGATCTTCGAGAATCTGGCCGAGTTCGAGAAGCTGGTCGGCAAAAAGTTCGGCGACCCCGAGAACCCGCTGCTGGTGTCGGTCCGCTCCGGCGCCCGCGCCTCTATGCCCGGCATGATGGACACCATCCTCAACCTGGGCCTCAACGACGAAGTGGTGGAGGGCTTTGCCAAATTCACCAACAACCCCCGGTTTGCCTACGACTCCTACCGCCGGTTCATCCAGATGTTCTCCGACGTGGTGATGGAGCTGCCCAAACCCGAGTTTGAGAAGATCATCGACGCCAAGAAGGAAGAGCGCGGCGTGACCCAGGACGTGGAGCTGGACGCCGACGACATGAAGGACCTGGTGGTCCGCTTCAAGGCTTTCTACAAAGAGAAAAAGGGCACCGACTTCCCCGCTGACCCGAAGGTCCAGCTGATGGAGGCCGTCAAGGCCGTGTTCCGCTCTTGGGACAACCCCCGCGCCAACGTCTACCGCCGCATGAACGAGATCCCCTACGACTGGGGCACCGCCGTCAACGTGCAGATGATGGTCTTTGGCAACTCGGGCGACCGCTCCGGCACCGGCGTTGCCTTCACCCGCAACCCCGCCACCGGCGAGAAGGCCCTCTTCGGCGAGTACCTGATCAACGCCCAGGGCGAGGACGTGGTGGCCGGCGTGCGCACCCCCTCCCCCATCTCCCACCTGCACGAGGACATGCCCGAGGTCTACAACCAGTTCGCCGAGATCGCCAACCGGTTGGAGCAGCACTACCGCGACATGCAGGACATGGAGTTCACCATTGAAAACGGGCAGCTGTTCATGCTGCAGACCCGCAACGGCAAGCGCACCGCCGCCGCCGCCCTGAAGATCGCCGTCGACCTGGTCGACGAGGGGATGATCACCGAGGACGAGGCCGTTCTGCGCGTCGAGCCCAAGCAGCTGGACTCCCTGCTGCACCCCCAGTTCAACGCCGACGAGATGAAGAAGGCCGAGTGCATCGGCAAGGGCCTGGCCGCCTCCCCCGGCGCCGCCTGCGGCAAGGTGGTCTTCACCGCCGAGGACGCCAAGGAGTGGGCCGAGAAGGGCGAGAAGATCGTCCTGGTCCGCCGCGAGACCTCCCCTGAGGACATCGAGGGGATGAACGTGGCCGAGGGCATCCTGACCGTGCGCGGCGGCATGACCTCCCACGCGGCCGTCGTGGCCCGCGGCATGGGCACCTGCTGTGTCTCCGGCTGCGGCGAGATCGTCATCGACGAAGAGGCCAAAGAGTTCTCCCTGGGCGGCAAGACCCTGCACGAGGGCGACTTCCTCTCCATCGACGGCTCCACCGGCAACATCTACTACGGCGCCATCCCCACCAGCCCCGCCGCCATCTCCGGCGACTTCGGCCGGTTCATGGGATGGGCCGACAAGGTCCGCAAGCTGAAGGTCCTGACCAACGCCGACACCCCCCGCGACGCCAAACAGGGCCGCGAGTTCGGCGCCCAGGGCATCGGCCTGTGCCGCACCGAGCACATGTTCTTCGAGGAGAGCCGCATCAAAGCCATGCGGGAGATGATCGTGGCCGAGAACACCGAGGACCGCAAAAAGGCCCTGGCCAAGATCGAGCCCTATCAGCAGGGCGACTTTGAGGCCCTGTACGAGGCCATGGAGGGCGACCCTGTCACCATCCGCTTCCTCGACCCGCCGCTGCACGAGTTCCTCCCCACCAAGGAAGAGGACATCAAGGAGATCGCCGACGAGCTGGGCATCACCGTTGCCAAGCTCAAAGAGGTCATCGCCTCCCTGCACGAGTTCAACCCGATGATGGGTCACCGCGGCTGCCGTCTGGCTGTCTCCTACCCGGAGATCGCCGAGATGCAGACCACCGCCGTCATCAAGGCTGCCATCAACGTGACCAAGAAGGGCAACTTTGCTGTGAAGCCCCAGATCATGATCCCGCTGGTCGGCGAAGTCAAAGAGCTGAAGTTTGTCAAGGACGTGGTGGTCGCCACCGCCGACAAGCTGATCGCTGAGTCCGGCATCGACCTGGAGTACGAAGTCGGCACCATGATCGAGATCCCCCGCGCGGCCCTGACCGCCGACGAGATCGCCACCGAGGCCGAGTTCTTCAGCTTCGGCACCAACGACCTGACCCAGATGACCTTTGGGTTCAGCCGCGACGACGCCGGGAAGTTCCTCGATTACTACTACGACAACAAGATCTACGAGTCCGATCCCTTCGCCCACCTGGACCAGAAGGGTGTTGGCAAGCTGGTTGAGATGGCCGCCAAGCTGGGCCGCCAGACCAGACCCGACATCCACCTGGGCATCTGCGGCGAGCACGGCGGCGACCCGACCTCGGTCGAGTTCTGCCACCGCGTCGGCCTGGACTATGTCTCCTGCTCCCCCTTCCGGGTGCCCATCGCCCGGCTGGCTGCTGCGCAGGCCGCTCTGAAAGACAAATAAGCCATTTGAGAGCTGATGAGAGCCCCGTCGAGGCGCGAAAGCGCCCGGCGGGGCTCTCTTTTTGGATTTTTCTGGGAAGGGGGAGTTGTTTGGTGGGAGGAGGTCAGCAGGGCGAAAGGGCTTTCGGCGAGAGAGAGACTCGGGGGGAAGGCGGTCCGGTGGAGAGGGAGGTCTTCGGAGAGAGAGCTCGATGAGGAGGGGGTTCGGTAGGAAGGGATGCCTCCGGCGAGGGGGGGTCTTTGGCAAGAAGGGGCGGTCTGGCAAAAGGGGACCTCGGCAGGGAGGAGCTCCGCCCCGATAAGGGGAAAGCCCGGTGGAGGGAGACTCGGTGAAGAGGGCGCTCTGGTAAAGAGGAGGCCCAGTAGAGGAGGGGGCCTGGTGAAGCTCGACAGAAAAGGGGCCTTGGTGGAGAGGAGCCCTGGCAGGAAAGGGTCTCGGCGAGGGGCAATTCGGTGGAGAGGGACTTTGACAAGGCAGGAGCTCCGGCGGGGGAGAAGGCCCCGGCGAGGAGGGGGCACGGTGAAAAGAACGCCTCAGTGAAGAAGGGGTTCGGCGGAGAGAGGCTCCCAGTGAAGAGAGGGCCTTCAGCAAGAGGAGGAGGCCTGGCTGCGAGGGGCCTCGACAGAGAGTGTCTCTGATGAAAGAGGAGCCCTGGCGAGGAAGGGGGCCAGTGGGAAGAAGGTCTTGGCGAGGAGGGGGCCCGGTGAAGAGGAGGGCCTCGGCAGGGAGAGGGTCCTGGCGAGGAAGGGCCCCGGCAGAGAGGGGCCGTTCATCTGTCTGTCACAAAAAAGCAGTATACTATTATTTTACTGCGGGCCGGTGGAAAGCCGGCCCAGCTCCCCACCGGAAAGGATGCTTGCCATGTTTTCGCTCTCTCCCCACGGCCGACAGCCCCGACGGCTCGGCCGCAGTCCCGGACGCTGGAAAAAGGTCACTGCCCTCTCCCTCGCCCTTCTCCTCGCCTTTGGCGGAGGGGTGGCGCTGGAAGGGGCGCTGGGCCTCTTCTCCCCCTTTGGCGCACAGGGATACCGCAAACTCACCGCCAGCTATCGGGCCCTGCGGGACCGGTGGTACTTTGGCGGCGAGGTGGAGGATCTGTCCGGCCGGCTGACCGACCAGGCCCTGGCGGGGATGGCGCAGAGCGAGTTGGACAGCCACACCGGCTACCTTCCCCCCGCCCTGCGCACCCGGAGCGAGAAGAGCCTGGCCGGGGCGTCGGTCGGGATCGGCGTGGTCTACCAGCAGGCGGACGGCGGCTTTTTGGTGGTGCAGGTGGTGGACGGCTCACCGGCCGCCGAGGCGGGCATCCTGCCCGGAGACCTGTTGGTGGCGGTGAACGGTGTCCCCTTCTCCCAGCTGGAGGATCCGGCGGCGGAGATCGCCGGGGAGGAGGGCACCGCCGTGCGGGTGACCGCGGCGCGAAACGGGGTGGAGACCGAGTACGCCCTGGAGCGGCGAACAGTGGACAACTCGGCCAGCGGGCGGGTGGTCGACGGAGTGGGGGTGCTGACCATCCGCTCCTTCACCAGCACCCTGGGCGCGCGCACCGGCGAGGTGTTGACCCAGTTGCAGGAGGCCGGCTGCACCGAACTGATCATCGACCTGCGGGGCAACGGCGGCGGCTATGTGGACGCCGCGGTGGAGGTGGCCAGCTACTTTCTGCCCGAGGGGGCGGTGGTCTACAAGGAGGAGAACAAGGCCGGCAAGGTGCGCGAAATCACCGCCGACCGCGAGACCGAGCGCCGCTCCTTTGGGCGGATCGCCGTGCTGGTGGACGGGGACACGGCCAGCGCCTCTGAGATCCTCACCGCCGCCCTGAAGGAGCAGCTGGGGGCGACGGTGGTGGGGACTGCCACCTACGGCAAGGGGACGGTGCAGTCCACCCTCCTCTTCGGCGATGGGAGCGGGCTCAAGTACACCCGCTACCGCTGGCTGACCCCCGGCGGCGGGTGGGTCAACGGCCAGGGGATCGCCCCCGACCTGGAGGTTTCACAGCCCGGCGCGCTGGAGACCCCCGCCCCGCAGATGGCGGAGGGGGAGACCACCTCCCCCGACCAGGTGGGAGAGGCGGCCGGCCCGGTGCAGACTTACCTGGCCTTTTTGGGCTACCCGGTCGCCCGCCAGGACGGCTACTACGCCCCGGGCTCCGCCGCCGCCGTGCGGGCCTTTCGGGCCGACGCGGGGCTGCCCGAGGGGGAGGCGATCGACAGGGACCTCTGCCGCGCCCTCACCCAGGCGGTGACGCTGAAGTGGTACACCCAGCAGAGCGAGCTGGATGTCCAGCTCGAGCGGGCGGTAGAGGCGATGAAATAGTAAATATTTCACAATGATGTACAGAAAGCTTTGAGCCATATTTTCTAGTCGCTCTCCTGGCTCTGCTGGGCGGGGCGGCAGTTCTGACGCTGCGCAAGAAAGCGCAGTAATTCCCGTCAAATAGCCATTCAAAAAGAGCGCCCCTTGCAAAGATGCAAGGGGCGCTCTTTCATGGGGCGACAGATTGTGGCGGGGGGCTCTATCCAAAAGCCGCAGGGAAAAATCAGCCCGCCCCCTTATGGCTGTGCCCTGTGGAGCGGTAGAGTAGCTCCCCTCCCTTCAGGGGAGAGGTGGCATAAGAGACGCTCTGCCGGAGCTCGGCATTTTGTTCCTTTTGCCGGCGGCGGGCCAACAGGCAGACGGTGGCGGCAAAGACCGCCGCCCCGAAGAGGGCGCTGTAAAGGACGTGACGGCGGTGACGCCACGAAATGGGGTGGTAGCGGCCCTTATCACTTGCCAACTGCAGTTGGGCCGTCAAATCGTCGATCATCGCAAACGCCAGCTCATCATAGGTAAAGGCGGTCCCGTCACCGGGGGAAAAGGAGTCAAACTGCCCCCAAACACCCAGTTCACAGGTGCCCTTCCTGGCATTGATGAACATCACCGCGGCATCGATACGCTTGTAGGAACTGTATCCGTAGCGCTGCCTCAACACCTCCTCCAAGTGGTGGTCCAAATCAGGAGGGGCGTAGGTGCTGTTGTCATATTGACTGATGATTATCAGGTCGAACTCGAACTCGTCAAACAGGGCGGCACAGCGCTTCTCCAGCGCCGAGGGGTCCTCTAAGCACTGGGCCGAATCGAATACGTGGGCTCCCCCTTTGGTGTCCTCCCAGGGGTCGGCGCCAAGCGCCAAAGCACTGGTGCCTACAAGGGAGAAAAGACAGCAGGCCAGCAGGGCGGCCATCCACTTCCAGCGGTTCTTTACCATATCAGCACCCCCAAAAAGGTCGCCAGCCCACCGGCAATCAGTCCCAGCACCCAGGGGGCGGGGGTGAGCATGCTGGAGAAAAAGCCCGCTTTAACGGAACCGGCGGTCCTGCCGCTGACCCCGTCCACCCAGACGACGCTGCCCTTTCCCCTGCCGGACAGGCTGCACTTCCAGATGGGATAGAGGACACAGTCGGCGCTACAGCTGAGGAGGGAGGCCTTGTACTGCACCTTTTGCCCCTCTTTGCAGTGATTTTCCTGAAAGAGGGCGCTGTACAGCCGGTCTTTTGCCTCGCTGCCGGCGAGGAGGGCCGACCGCTTCAAATCGGAGGGGCAGCGCTCCACCTTGACCGGGTCCCCCTCCTTTGCCCGGTCGAGGGGAAAGGGGGCAAACCGCTGCCAGAGCAGTCGCTCCTCCATCCCCTGCAGGTCGGCGAACTGTTTTCCCAAGAGGGCCAGTTCCCCCCGGTGGATCTCCGCGCTGAGGCCGGTGGAGGAAACGGCGGCAATCGCTCCGGTGGCGGTGGCGTCGGCGCACCAGACGGGGAACCAAACCTGCTCCAGGTGGGGGAGGAGGCCCTGTGGCCGGCGTGTCCAGAGGGGGGAGCCCTTGACCCGCTTACAGTAGTCGCAAACAGCCTGGGCCGCCTCCTCCTGGGGGATGGAACAGGGGACCTTTTTGCTCACCCGCAGGGGGTCGGTGGGGGGGAAGATGGTCACCTCTCTGTCCGCCCGCTGAAAGTCGGCCAGCCAGTCCTTGCGTGGGTCCACCGTCGGTTTGGGCGGCACAAAGGGCGCCGGCGGCCGCTTTTTGGCATCCTGGACGGGGGACTCCGTCTCCTCCCAGTGCAAAACGGTGTCGCAAAAGGGACAGGTGTATCCCCCGCCGCCCGGCATGGGGGTCAGCGGTGCCCCACAGCTGGGGCAATTGCGCTTTTTTAGCTCTCTCACAATCTCTCTCCCCTCTCTGTCGGGTCAAGTGGACTCATCTCTTCTCGGCCGGCTGGCGGTCGCTCTGCTGAAACGTCCATTCAAACGCCGCCGTGCAGAGGGGGCCTCCCCGCATCGTCATCTCGCAGAGGCGGCTTTGCCGCCACCGCCCCTCCTCCGCCTGCGGCCCAAGGGGAGGATTGCCATCTACCCAGCCGGTGCAGCCATTGACCAGCAGCCGGTAGGGTCTCCCCTCCCACGCCCCTTCCAGGCACCAATAAGGGGCGAGGTAGAGATGGGCCACCGCTTCGGTGATGGAGAGGGCGATGCTGTGCCAAACGCCATTTTCAAAACGCCCCCCACCGAGCGGGCGGGGAAGGCATTTTTGCAGCTGCCATTTGGCCTGTTCCCGCCAGCGCTCATCTCCGGGGAGGGCGGTGTCCCCCAAAATCTCCCACCTGCCCTGCTCTTCCAAATCGCAGACAGCAGCTTGTTGCAGGTCACTGCGCAAAAAGACGGGGGAGGCCAGAGGAGAGTAGAGCAGCTCCTCGGCAGAGAAGAGACAGCTCTGGGCCACCCGGTACCCAGCGGTGGGGGGAAGGTGCGGTCTCTCCGCCCAAATCCCCTCCATGGCGGCAATGCCCCGGCAGGCAATTCGCCACAGGGGCAGGCGCACCTCTCTCACCGCCTGGAGGGCAGAGAGAGAAAAACAGGCTTTGACCGCGCCCTTTGGGGCTGCCTGCCGGAGGATGGAGATGGCCTGTGAGCGGTCAAAGCGCATCGGCACAGCGCGCACCGCCGTATTGCCCGCGCACAGAGGGACATCCTTCCCCTGCGCGCAGGCGAGGATCTCCGCCCCCCGATAGGGCGCCTCGGCCCGGCTGTCGGGGGGTGGGTCCCCCTGCCGGTCAGCGGGCGGTGACGGCGGTTTTTCCGCCCCATTTTCGCGGTAGGCCCCGCCACAGAAGGGACAGTACCAGTCCGCCCCCCTGCGGCTGAGGGGTGCGCTGCAATTGGGACACTTCATCTCCTCGATGGTCATCCCCTCACTCCCCTTCCTTTAAAAGCTGCGGCCGCCGCCCCCGTGGGACACCCCGCTGGAGCCCGAGTGGGTGGAGGAGCCGCCGCCCCCGCCGCCGCTGCTGGAGCTCTTGGGGATGGCGGTGCGGGAGGTGTGGGTGGTGACAAAGTTGTCCTCCTTGCGGGAGAGGCGCACCCCGTTGGTGCCGGTGTAGGCCCGGGCCAGCTGGGCGGGATTGGGCAGCTTGTTGTGGCTGCCCGCCAAGCAGCCCGCCACGATCCCCCCCACCAGGAGGGAGCCGCCCAGGGCGATGGCAGTGTAGAGGACCGGGTGGCCGAGGAAGGGGCCCTCTCCCCCGTCGTACTTGATGTAGCGGGAGGCCCGGTCGAGAAAGGCCTGGGCGGCGCCGTAGTAGTCGCCCTTTTCCATGTGGGGCATGACCTCATCGTCGAGAAGGGTGTCGATGTGGTCATCGGTAAAAAGGTCGATGGCCTTCCCGGTGGTGGTGATCCAGACCTTGCGGTTGTCCATGTCGATGAGCAGCAGCAGGCCGTCGTTTTTCTCCCCGCAGCCGATGCCGTTGTAGTCGTAGAAGTCGTCGGCATAGGACATGGCCGACTTGCCCCCGGCGTCGTCGGTGGTGACCACGGCGATGTCCATGTGGTAGGTGGTGGCGGTCTCGGTGGCCTTTTTGGTGAGGGTGTCCCGCTCCTGCTGGGTGAAGAGGCCCGCCTGGTCAAACACCTTGGTCAGGCTGCCGGTGGCGGTGCCCGCCAGGGCGCAGAGGGGGGCGGCGCACAGCAGGAGGGCGGCCAACGCCAGGGCGGCCCACCCCTTTTTTCGGGTCCTGTTTGTATGTTTGCTCACTTGATCAGCCCTCCGATCAACATCGACACGGCAAAGAGGATGCCGCTCACCCCGCCGAACCAGGCGGCCAGCCGCCCTTTGCTCATGGGCAGGCGGCCCACCATCTTGCCGGTCTGGCCGTTCATGGCCAGGTGGTAGGTCTCCCCCTTGTACTTGGTGTTGAGGAGCCAGACCGGCAGCATGGCGTAGTCGGCCCGCTCGCTGCGCATCGACACCGAGCAGTTGCCCGGGCTGACGTTGGTGTAGCCGGCCACCGTGTCCCGCAGCAGCATCCGGCTGGTGCTCTCGATGCGCTGGTGGACCCGGGCGGCCAGGTCGCGGGCGCTCTCGTCGTAGCGCTCGGCCAGGTAGCCCGAGAGGTAGGCCATGGAAAAGGGCTTGATCTGGCCGAAATTGAAGGGTTCCAGCGCCTGCATCATGCTGTCGTCCAGCCCCTTGGAGCCGTCGGCCGGCAGGTGGCTGAAGGAGATCTCCCCCGCCCGCTCGATCTGGTAGACGTCGGTCTTGGTGTAGCGGTAGCTGGAGTCGCTCCAGCTGGTGATCCGCTCGGCCCGGGCCGAGAGGGAGGCGTCCACCTGGCAGTCAAAGAGCCAGAAGGGGGCGTAGAGGCCGCTGAGCTTTTCGATGTGGTGGGTGGAGGTGAAGTCCCGGGGCAGCAGCGGCTTTTTCTTGCAAAGCCCCTCCAGCGCCTGGAGGGCGTGCTCCTTTTTGAGCACAAAGGGGAGCACGTAGGCCGGGCGAAACGCCCCCTCCAACCGGCCGGCGATGACGGCGGGGTTGTGGCAGAAGACGCAGAAGGTGGCGGTGGTGTTCTGGTCGGTGAGGATCTGGGCACCGCAGCTGGGGCAGGTGTAGACGGTGACCTCTTCGGCGTGGTCCTCCCCCGCCCCCTCGCACTGCTCCAGGGGGTCGTCGACCTGGGCGGCCTGCTGCTGCCGCAGGATCTCCTCCATCTCCTCGGCGGTGAAGGAGCCGTTGCAGAAGGCGCAGTCCCACTTTTGGCTGTCGCTGTTAAACGAGAGGGCGGCGCCGCAGCGGGGACAGTCGTAGGTGAGGGTGGTCTGGGTCTCTGGCATGGCGTGTCTCATCCCTTTCTCCATTTGGGTGGTGGCCACAGGGCCGGGCCCCTGCAGAGCGAGGCGCGTCCGCAGGGGCCCAATATCCCCCTCCCCCCCTCTGCCAAGGCGGCAGGGGGGAAAATCAGGGGGCAATTACTTGAGTTTTTCGCCGCAGGACGGGCAGAAGTTGGCGCCGGGCTCCACCTCTTTGCCGCACTTGGGGCAGACAGAGGGGGCGGCCGGGCGGGGTTTGCCGCAGTTTGAACAGAAGTTGCCGCCGTTTTCCTGGCCGCACTCGCAGGTCCAGGTCTCCGCCGGGGCGGGCTGGGGCTTGCCGCAGTTTTGGCAGAACTTGCCGGTGTTTTGCTGCCCGCACTCGCAGGTCCAGGCGCCGGCAGCCGCCGCGGCCGCGGCCTGGGCCGCCGCATCTTCCTTGGCAGCCTGCTTTTCGGCCGCCTGCTGCTGCATCTGGTTTTGGTTAGTGGCGCTGAAGGCGCCCATGGGCCCGCCCGAGGCCTGCATGCCGATGCCCATCCCCATAAAGGCCTGGGCGGCCCCGGCCGAGTTGGAGCCGGCGGCCTTGATGCCCTCGGCCACCGAGCCCTGGACGTAGCCCTCGCGGACGGTGGCGTCCGAGAGCATGGCGCCCTTGTTGCGCAGGTTGATGAGGTTCTTGGAGTCCTCGTCGTAGGAGATGCTGTTGATCCCCACCGACTCGATCACCATGCCGCGGCGGTCGTTCCAGTCGTCGTCGAGGACGGTGGACATGTACTGGGCCAGCTTCTGGCTCTGGGAGGCGACGTAGGAGATGCGCTCGTGGTCGGCCGACATCTGGTTGATGGCCGCCTGGAAGGCGGTGAGGAACTCGGACAGGTAGAGCTTGTGGATGTCCTCCACATTGACGTGCTGGGCGTCGCGGGGGATGGCCTCGCGGTAGAACTTGATGGGGTCGGTGATGCGGATGGAGAAGTAGCCGTGGGCCCGCAGATAGAGCTCGGCGTTGTAGAACTCGTCAAAGTAGTTGACCGGGTTGACGGTGCCAAAGGCGATGTTCTTGATCTCCTGCATGTTGATGAAGTAGATCTTCTGCTGCAGGGGGGTGGAGCCGGAGAACTTGAAGCGCTCCCAGGTCTCCTTGACCGCGTCGCCCAGCTGGCCGTTGAAGACCGACGGGGCCGTGGAGTTGTCGACGGTGTAGTAGCCCGGCTCGGCGGTGTAGCTGACGATCTTGCCGCCGTCGACGAGGAGCATGCACTGGTTTTCGTTGACGATGATCTTCGAGCCGTTGGAGACCACCTGGGCGGTGCCCTTGTAGTTGCTGTCCCGCCGGTCGCCCCGGCGGAGTTTGACGCCGGGGGCCATGACCGTGGTGTCGCCCATGTCGCCGGCCTCAAACGCCTCCAGCCACTGGTCTGCCAGGGCGCCGCCGATGGCGCCGGTTGCCGCTTTGATAAGACCCATATTCATTCCCTCCGCTTATTTTCCCGGCGGCCCGCCCGTGGCGGGACGCCTGATTTGTAGGTAAACTGATACATCCTGCCGGCGCGGCGGACGGCCACGGGTGGGCAAAGGATGTCCGCCCATCCGCCCGGCCGGCCCGATCGGGCGCCCGCTCCGCGACGGACCGCACTGCTTCTACCGCAAGCGCTGCGCGCGCAGCGGGATCTGGCCGTGGGGCGGGGAGCAAATGGCGTTTGTACACTCCCCCAGCCAGGCCCGGTATCGCCGCCGTTTCGTGCCTATTATACCACAAATTTCGACAACCGCCCACCGCCGACACCCCTCTTTTCCCCCTGCAAGGGGGCAAATTTTTGAGCCGTCCTTTGGGCATTTCGCCGACGGACGGCCGTTCATTTGTGGCGATTTTGATTCTATGCCGGAGGAGGGGGCCTATGGTATACTACCATTGTATGTGCAACCACCCCCGGCCAACCCCTTTGTGGGGGAAGGGCCGGGGCAGAGAGGAGGATGCGGGCGATGCAACGGGAGGACAAACTGCTGGGCTGCCTGGCCGGAGCCGCCATCGGCGACAGCATGGGCGGCCCCACCGAGGAGCGGAGCACCGAGATGATTTTGGAGGACTTCGGCGGCTACGTGACCGATTTTCGCGACGCCCCCCTGGACACCTGGGCCTACGGGGCCAAGGCAGGGATGGTGACCGACGACTTCTCCCTGGCCTATTTCACCCTGGAGGCCGCAGTGGAGGCGGGGGGACAGGTCACCCGGGCGGTGGCCGAACAGGCCCTGCTCAAATGGGCCCAGTACCCGGCCTACTTCGACTACAACGTGGGCCCCACCACCAAGGCGGCGGTGCGGGCCCTGCGGGGCGAGCCGGCCCCCCCGCGGGACATCCCGGTGCAGGTGGTCTGCGAGAACGGGCGCGCCTCCAACGGGGCGGCCATGAAAATCGGGCCGGTGGCCCTGCTCTCGGGGGGAGATGTGGACCGGGCCATCGCCGACGCGGTGGAGGCCTGCCTGCCCACCCACCCCTACGACATCCCCCTGGCGGGGGCTTGCGCGGTGGCGGCGGCGGTGGCCAAGGCGATGCAGCCGGGCGCGGCCCTGGACGATCTGCGGGACGCCGGTCTCTACGGCGCCCGGGAGGGGATGCGGCTGGGCGCCCTGCGCGGGCGCCGGCTGGCCGGGCCCTCGGTGGAGCGGCGGATCGCCTTGGCCTGGGAGATCGGCCGGCGGCACGCCGGCGACTGGCGGGCGGGGATGGCGGAGATCCGCGATCTCATCGGCAACGGGCTGGCCACGGTGGAGGCGGTGCCCGCCGCCTTCGGCCTGCTGGCCGCCGCCCAGGGCCGGGTGATGGAGACGGTCTACGGCGGGGTGAACATCGGCGGGGACACCGACACCATCGCCACCATCGCCGGGGCCATGGCGGGCGCCTTTGCCGGGGCCGGGGAGATCCCCCCGGCGCACATCGACCTCATCGAGAGACAAAACCAATTCGACCTGCGGGGACTGGCCCAAAAAGTCGCCCGCTGCCTGGCCGGGGAGCGGTGAGCGCCCGGCCCATCACAACGGATAACGGAAAGGGGAACCAAACCATGAACGAGGCAATCGTCAATCCCGAGCGCTATGTGGTCGCCGTGGGGGACGGCGGCGTGGACCACTACTACGCCCTCTCCCGCTGGCCCGACCTGGGGGAGCAGATCCTCTGCCGGCCTATGGGGGACTATGTGGGGGGGATGATCTCCAACGCCAGCTCCACCCTGGCCGGATACGGCCGCCACACCTACCTCATCGGCACCACCACCCACTCGCCCGAGGGGGATTTCATCCTCAAGACCCTGGGGGAGGCGGGGGTGGACCTGAGCCACCACAACTACGACGACGACTACACCATTGTGGTCTGCAACATCTACCTGACTGACAGCGGGGAGCGGACCATCTTTGTGGGGCTGGACGAGGGCTGCACCTTCCGCTTCACCCCCGAGCAGCAGAAGCTGCTCAACGGGGCGGCCTTTATCTACACCACCATGAATAAGATCGAGCTCTACGAAAACGGCTACGAGGCCATTGCCGAGGCCCGCGAACACGGGGCCCTGGTGACCTATGACCTGGAGAGCTATGAGGACGACGAGCGCCACCAGAAATACCTGGGGCTCTGCGACATCATCTTCGTCAACGACCACGACTTTGCCCACATGGCCCACGGCAAGGAGGAGGCAGTCTACTGCAAGACCCTGCTGGAAAACGGGGCCAAGATGGTGGTCATCACCAAGGGGGGCGAGGGCTGCTCGGTCTACTCCAAGGAGATGATCGTCAACCAGCCCGCCTGCCCGGTCAAGCCGGTGGACACCACCGGCGCCGGGGACACCTTCAACTCCTCCTTTGTCTACGGGCTGACCCAGGGCTGGTGCCTGCCCAAGGTGACCGCCTTCGCCACCGCGGCCGCCGCCCGCTGCGTCACCATGGTGGGCAGCCGCAGCGGCATCGCCACCCTGGAGGAGGTGGAGGCCTTTGTCAAGGAGCACCCACTGCCGCCCCAGCGGTGACGGCCGCGCCGCGGCAAGGGGGACAGCGGTGACAAACCGGGCGAGGCGGGGGGCCGCCCTCCTCCTGGCGGCGGCCCTCCTCCTGGGCGGCTGCTCCGCCGAAAGGGAGGCGGGGACGGCCGCCTGCCCGACCGCCCCCGCGGCGGTGGCGGAAGTCGAGAGGGAGGGGCCCCCCGACGGAGGGGGGACCGCCCCGGAAGAGCCCCTCGCCCCAGAGGGGGAGAGCGCTGTTGCGGGCCCGAGCGCCCCGGCGCAGACCGGCGGCGCGGCGGAGAAGACCTCGCCGGAGACCGACACCCCCTCCCAGGCGCAAAAGGTCCCCTCCCAGGGGGGGAGTTCCGCCGGCCAGCCGACACCCGCGCCCCAGCCGGAGCCGGGACCCACCCCCGCCCCGGAGCCAGCGCCCGAGCCCGAACCCGAGCCCGAGCCGGTCAAGTCCTACGACATCGACTACTTTGTGGCCTACGCCAAGGAGTACGGCCAGCGCATCGGATTGGAGCTGGACCCGGACGGGAACCCGGACAACCGCTCCTGGGACACCCCCATCACCGCCACCTTCCCCATCACCGAGCAGTGGAAGGTGGACTACAAGAAGCAGGACATCGAGGGGTACTGCCAGCACATCAAGCGGGAGGGAAACACCTCCTACTGGGTCTACGCCCAGAAGCTGACGGGCGGGCGGTACCGGCTCTACATCGGATATTGACCCCCTGCCCCACCGGGCGGGGAAGGGAACCAAAAGCGAGGAGGACATTGCAGATGACCCTGAACGAACGCATTTTGGGCGGCCTGGTATTGGCCGCCGCCGGAGACGCCATCGGCGCCGCCACCGAGACCCGCTCCACGGCGCTGATCGAGGAGCGCTTTGGCGGCCCGGTGCGGGACTTTATCGACGCGCCCGAGGACACCTTTGCCCGCGGGGCCAAGGCCGGCACCGTCACCGACGACTTCTCCCTGGCCTGGTGCACCGCTATGGCCATTGCCGAGCGCGGAGGGGTCATCGACAAGGCCTGCGCCAAGGATGCCCTGGTGCGCTGGCACGGCCTGGGGGACTACTTCGAGCGGTACGCCGGCCCCACCACCCGCGCCGCGGTGATGGCCATGCTGGGCACCCCCATGGAGGCCCCCCTCTCCTTTCTGGCCTGCGACAACTCCAAGGCCTCCAACGGCGGGGCCATGAAGATCGAGGCGGTGGGCTATGTCAACCCCGGCGACTGGGACCGGGCGGTGGAGGACGCCATCACCATCTGCCTGCCGACCCACCCCTACGACATCGCCCTCTCGGGGGCCTGCGCGGTGGCGGCGGCCTGTGCCGAGGCAGTGCGGGAGGAGGCCGACCTCTTCTCCATTGTCAAGGCGGGGGCCTACGGGGCCCAAAAGGGGTATGAGAAGGGCGGCCGGGTGGGCGCCCGGCTGGCCGGACCCTCGGTGGAGCGGCGCATCTGGATCGCCGCCGAGCTGGGGATGCGCGCGCCGGACATCGGGACCGCCATGCGGGACATCTCCGACATCATCGGCACCGGGCTGGCGGCGGCCGAGGCGGTGCCCACCGCCTTCGGCCTGCTGGTGGCGGGCCGGGGCGACCCGGTGGAGGCGACCCTGGCCGGGGTCAACATCGGCAGCGACACCGACACGGTGGCCACCATTGTGGGCAGCATCGCCGGGGCCCACAGCGGCATCGGGGCCCTGCCGGAGCACTACCTGGAGGTCATCGACCGGGTCAACGGCTACGACCTGCGCGGGTTGGCCGACCGGCTGGCGGAGGTCGTCGCCGAGCGGTAAGACGGATGCGAGAGAGGGGGCGCCGGCGGTCTGGAGCGCCGGCGCCCCCTGTCGCACAGCGAGAAAAGGGGGATCGCCATGGAGCGCCAAGACGCGCCCTACCTGGTCTTTTTGGGGGAGGCCTGCATCGACGAGTACTACGAGACCGACCGCTGGGGGGAGATGGGGGACAAGATGATGCTGCGCCCGGTGGAAAACCTGGTTGGGGGGATGGGGGCCAACGCCGCCGGGGTGGCCGCCGGGCTGGGACAGAAGTGCTACCTGGTGGACTCCCTCAGCGACAGCCCGGTCTGCCGCCAGCTGCGCGCGGCGATGGAGGCCGAGGGCATCGACACCTCCTACACCCTCCACGACCCGGGCATGGCCGACCCCAAGTGCATCATCGTCACCCAGGGGGGCGAGCGGGTGGTCTGCGTGGTGGACACCGCCCGCGCCCCCCGCCGCATCACCCCCCGCCACCAGCGGCTGCTGGACGGGGCGGCCTGGATCTACACCATTGTGCGCACCCTGCAGCAGGTGGAGGGCGCCGAGGCGGTGCTGGACCGGGCCCGGGCTGCCGGGGCCAAGCTCTACCTGGATGTGGAGGGGGTGGTGGCCGAGGACAACGACCCCCGCTTCCTCCGCCGGGCCGACGGGCTCACCTTCAACGAGCAGGGGTTTGCCGCCTTTCGGGGGGACCGCAGCGAGGGGGCCTGCCTGAAAGACCTCTTTGCCGGCGGGGTGGAGTTCGTGGCCGTCACCCTGGGGCCCGGCGGCTGCCGGGTGCACACCCCGGGGCGGACCATCGCCTGTTCCGGGCTGCCGGTGGCGCCGGTGGACACCACCGGTGCCGGGGACACCTGGGGCGCCGCCTTCCTCTGGGCGCGGGTCAACGGCTGGGCGCTGGACGACTGCGCCCGCTTTGCAAACGGGATGGCCGCCCGCGCCTGCACCGTGCTGGGGGCCCGGGGCGGCATCTGCTCCCTGGAGGAGGCGCGGCGCTGGATGGACAGGGCCCCCCAGGCGGTGGAAACCCGGGCAGCCCCCTGAAAATATTACAAGAAGTTTACCTAAACCAGCCCATAATATGATAAAATGGGGCAAACAGGGTTTGTCATTTAAAGGGGGATACCACTTTGCAGTACGGCGTCATCGACATCGGTTCCAACTCCATCCGCCTCTCCATCTACGAGTGCGAGGGCAGCGAGATCACCCAGCTCATCAACAAGCGGGAGATGGCCGGCCTGGCGGGATACGTGAAAAAAGACGGGATGCTGGCCGAGGCGGGCATCCGCAAGGCCTGCGCCATCCTCGCCGGGTACAAAGAGGTGTTCGCCGGCTTCGGCATCGAGGAGTACGGGGTCTTTGCCACCGCCTCCCTGCGGGGGGCGGGCAACCGGGACAAGGCCCTGGAGGCCATTCGGCGGGAGACCGGCCTTTCGCCCGAGGTGCTCACCGGCGAGGAGGAGGCCCGGCTGGACTACATCGGGGTCAACCACGCCATGCCCATGGGGACCGGCCTGCTCTGCGACATCGGCGGCGGCTCCACCGAGCTGGTGGTGAGCAGGGAGGGGGCCATCGAGCACCTCTGCTCCCTGCCGGTGGGGTCGCTGGGGCTGCACGCCAAGTACGTGGACGGCCTTTTGATGAGCGACAAGGAGCGCCACCAGGTGCGCGGCGTCATCCGCAAGGCCATGGGCAAGGTGGACTGGGTCGGGAGGGACACCCTGCCCCAGATGTGCGGGGTGGGCGGCACCCTGCGGGCGCTGCACAAGCTCAGCTGTGAGCTGCTGGGCCTGCCCGCCGACGCCCGGGAGGTGCCCGCCAAAAACGTGAAGAAGCTGTGCAAGATGGTCCGGGACAAGGAGTTTTTCTACCAGACCGTCTACCGCATCGTCCCCGAGCGGATCTTCAGCATCCAGCCGGGGCTGATGATCTTGCGGGAGGTGGTGGACGCCTTCGGCTGCCAGCAGATCGCCATCAGCCAGAGCGGCGTGCGAGAGGGCTATCTCATCGACCGGATGCTGCAGACCAAAAAAGGGTGTGAAGAGGGATGAAGGGAAGCGAGCTGGCCCCCTGTATGCAAAACCGGGAGCTGTCCTGGCTAAAGTTCAACGAGCGGGTGCTGGAAGAGGCCAACTGCGAGGCCACCCCCCTGTTGGAGCGGTTCAAGTTCCTCTCCATCTTCACCACCAACCTGGACGAATTTTTCATGGTGCGGGTGGGCAGCATCACCGACTACCTGCTGGCCGCGCCGGACAGCAGGGACACCAAGACCGGGATGACCCCGGCCCAGCAGTTGGCCGCCATCTTTGCGGCGGTGGGGCCCCTCTACCGGCTGCACGACCGGTCCTTTGAGGCGGTGGCCAAGGCCCTGTCCAAAAAGGGGATCGCCCGCTGCCAGGTGGCGGACCTGCCCGAGAAGGAGCAGCGGCACCTGGAGAAGCAGTTTCTCAAGAACACCCTGCCCCTGCTCTCCCCCCAGATCATCGACAACCGCCACCCCTTTCCCCACATCGGCAACAAGCAGTTGAACGTGGCGGTGACCCTGCGCCACAAGGAAAAAATCTGTTTTGGCATCATCCCCCTGCCGCCCATGGTGGAGCGCATCACCTTTTTGGAGCCGGCGGAGGACAAGGCCCTGCGCTTTGTCCTCACCGAGGACCTGCTCTGCCACTTTGCCCACCTGGTCTTTGACATGTACGAGGTGGTGGAGCGGACGGTGCTCTGCGTCACCCGCAATGCCGACATCGACACCGAGGCCGGCCTTTTGGACGAGGACATCGACTACCGCCAGCACATGAAGCGGGTGATCCGCAAGCGGCTGCGGCTGGCCCCGGTGCGGCTGGAACTGCAGAGCCAGGTGGGGGACCGGTTCGTCAAGTACCTCTGCGGCAAGCTGCACATCGGCCGCGACCAGGTCTTCCTCTCCCGGGCACCGCTGGACCTCTCCTACTGCTTTGCGCTGGAGGGGAAGCTGAGTCCGGCCCAGAAGCTGGAGCTCTTGGACCCACCCTTCACCCCCCAGCGCTCGGCCCTGGTGGACCCCGGCGAGAGCATGCTGCGCCAGGCCCTGGCGCGGGACATCCTCCTCTCCTACCCGTTTGAGAGCATGAACCCCTTTCTCAACCTCATCAAAGAGGCCAGCTACCACCCCTCGGTCCTCTCCATCAAGATCACCCTCTACCGGATCGCCCGCCAGTCCAAGCTGGCGGAATACCTGATCGCCGCGGCGGAGAACGGCAAGGACGTGACGGTGCTGATGGAGCTGCGCGCCCGCTTCGACGAGCAGAACAACATCGAGTGGGCCCAGCGGCTGGAGGAGGCGGGCTGCCACGTCATCTACGGCACCGACGGCTACAAGGTGCACTCGAAAATCTGCCTCATCACCCTGCGGGACCGGGGGCGCATCCGCACTATCACCCAAATCGGCACCGGCAACTACAACGAAAAGACCGCCCGGCTCTACACCGACCTTTCCATCATCACCCCCGACCTCTCCATCGGCGAGGACGCGGTGGAATTTTTCAAGAACATGGCCATGGGCAACCTCTTCGGCCACTACAACCGGCTCTGGGTGGCGCCGGTGAGCTTTAAGCAGAGTATCCTCGCGCGGATGGACGAGGAGATCGCCAACTGCCGCGCCGGGGAGCCCTGCGGCATCACCATCAAGTGCAACTCCCTCACCGACACCGAGATCATGGCCAAACTGGTGGAGGCCTCCCAGGCGGGGGTGAAGGTGCAGCTGATCGTGCGGGGCATCTGCTGCCTGACCCCCAAGGTGCCCGGCCTTACCGACAACGTGAGCGTGGTGAGCATTGTGGGCCGGTTCTTGGAACACTCCCGCATCTACTGTTTCGGCACCGGGGAGTTCACCCGGGTCTACATCGGCTCGGGGGACATGATGACCCGCAACACCGAGCACCGGGTGGAGATCGCCTGCCCCATTCAGGACAAGGAGCTCAAGGCCCGCATCCTGCAGATGGTGCACGTGATGCTGGGCGACAACGTCAAGGGCAGGGAGCAGCAGGCCGACGGCACCTACTTGCAGCGCACCCCGCCCGCCGACTGGCCGGTGGGCTCGCAGGAGCTGTTCATGGAGGAGGCGGTGGCCGCTGCCGCCAAGCCGGCGCCGCCGGTGAAGAAGACGGCCTGGAGCCGCTGGAAGGGGCGCGCCCCCTTCTCCTGGTTCGGAAGGTAAAAAAGCAGATTTGAGGGAGGGCCTGTCGGGCGGCAAACCGGCAGGCCCTCCCCTTTTTCGCCGCCGATTGACAAGCGGGGACGAGGCTTCTATACTAAAGGCACAGAAACGGCAACAATTGGGGAGGGATTGGGTGAAGGTACTGATTTTGTCCTGCAACACCGGGCAGGGGCACAACACCGCCGGGCGGGCGGTGCTCGAGGAGCTGCGGCGGCAGGGGGTTCCCTGCGAGATGAAGGACGTGCTCCTCTTTGCCGGGCAGCGCACCTCGCGGGTGGTGTCCAACGCCTACGTCAAGATCACCACCCGCTCCCCCCTGGTGTTCCAGTGGCTCTACCGGGCAGGCGAGGCCATCCGCTCCGACCGGCTGCACTCGCCGGTCTATTTCGCCAACACCCTCTACGCAGACAACCTGCTGCGCTACATCGAGGGGCAGGGATTTGACCGGGTGCTGACCCCCCACCTCTTCGCGGCCGAGGCCCTCACCAGCCTGCGGCGGCGGGGGAAGCTGGCGGCGCGCTGCTATGGCATCGCCACCGACTACACCTGCATCCCCTTTTGGGAGGAGACCGAGCTGGACGCCTACTTCATCCCCCACCGGGACCTGATGGAGGAGTTTGCCCAGAAGGGGCTTCCTCGGGAGAAGCTGGCGGCCACCGGCATCCCGGTGAGCCGGCGGTTTTCCCACCCGGGCGACCGGGAGGCCGCCCGGGCCGCCCTGGGCATCGGCCCCGACAGCCAGGTCTGCCTGGTGATGACCGGCAGCATGGGCTTTGGCCGGGCGGGGGAGTACGCCCAGGCCCTGCTGGAGCGGGGCGGCGACCGCCGCCACGTCTACCTCTTCGGCGGGCGGAACGAGCGGCTGAAGGCCGAGTTGAGGGAGCGCTTTGCCGGGGAGCCGCGGGCGGTGGTCCTCGACTACACCGACCAGGTCCCCCTCTACATGGACGGCTGCGACCTGCTCCTCACCAAGCCCGGCGGCCTGACCAGCACCGAGGCGGCGGTGCACCGCATCCCCCTCATCCACACCGCCCCCATCCCCGGGTGCGAGACCCAGAACGCCGCCTTCTTCAGCAACCGGGGGATGTCCCTCTGCCCCGACGGCCCGGAAGAGACCGCCGAGGCGGCGGAAGGGCTGCTGGGCGACCCCGCCCGCCGGGAGGCGATGGCCGCGGCCCAGGCGGCCAACTGCAACCCGCGGGCGGCGGAGGAGATCGTCCGCCGGATGGCGGAGGACGACCTTTAGACGACCCTTTTTAGAGAGGAGGAAACCGACCGTGCTGCCCTATCTCTTTTACGCCCTGCTGGGCTTTCTGTCCGGCAGCATCCTATACAGCGCCCTGCTGCCCCGCTGGCTGCGGGGGATCGACATCGTCGCCGGCAGCGACGACCACAACCCCGGCGCGGCCAACGCCTTTTTGCTGGCCGGGCCGCAGGTGGGGGTGCTCTGCGTCCTCTGCGACCTGGCCAAGGGGTTCCTCCCCGTCTTTTGGGCGGCCTCGCGGCTGCCCACCCAGGAGCGGCTCCTCTTCTCCCTGGTGCTGGCGGCGCCGGTGCTGGGGCACGCCTTCTCCCCCTGGCGGCAGGGCCGGGGCGGCAAGGCCATCACCGCCAGCTTTGGGGCCCTGCTGGGGCTGCTGCCGGGCAGTCTGGTGGTCTTTTGGCTGGCGGCCCTCTACCTCTTTTTCTCCCTGATCGCGGTGATCCCCGACCACCGGCTGCGCACCCTGGCCACCTTCTCCCTCTTCACCGGGGGGAGTTTTCTCCTCTGCCCCAACAAGTGCATCGCCGCAGGCTGCACCCTTATCTCGGCTGCGGTGATTTTCCGCCACCTCAGCGGGGCGCCCCACCTCCGCCAGGAACGCCTGAAAAAGGCCTTTGCGCGGGGATATTCAGTTGAAAAATAAGTAAATTATACGAATTGTAATTATTGCTTTGATAGCGCCTCCTCTTTCCCAGGCGCACCCTCTGCAAAGATGGAGGGACCGTGACCTGAGCCGCCCTGCTCTACCAGGTCGCTGTCTGGCACCGGTTGCAGGGGATGGACATGCCCTACAAGACCGGGGTGGAGGGGCGGCTTTTCCCCTGCCATTTTGGCGGGCGGCAGATGTATCGCTCCCCCGCTCTGCTGCTCGGCGGTCAAAGAGGGGAAACCTTTCGCGGCAGAAAGAGACCGCCGGCCGACCCGAATGGGACCGACCGGCGGTCTTTTTTTGTGCAAAGCAGAGGAGGGCTATCCCTCCCGCCCTTTCTCCCTTTCGGCCCGCTTGCGGGCCCGCAGACCGGCAAAAAATTCCCGCAGGAGCTGGCGGGATTCCTCCTCCATCAACTGGACCACCTCTTTGGGGCAGTAGGTGAAGGGCTGGGAAAAGAGGTCGACCACGCTGCCGCAGGCGCCGAACTTCTCGTCCCTTGCGCCAAAGCAGACCCGGTCGATGCGGGCGTTGATGATGGCCCCGGCGCACATGGCGCAGGGTTCCAGGGTGACGTAGAGGGCGCAGTCGGGCAGCCGCCAGCCGCCCAGGTTGCGGCAGGCCATGTCGATGGCCTTGATCTCAGCGTGGTCCAGGGCGTTTTTGCTCTGCTCCCTGGTGTTGTAGCCCCAGCCCACCACCCGGCCGCGGTGCACCACCACCGCCCCCACCGGCACCTCGCCCTGGGCCGCCGCACAGCGGGCCAAATCGAGGGCGAGGCCCATGTACTGCCTGTCCATCAGAGGATGCGGGCCTGGGAGGCCATGAGGAAGGCCACCATGCAGAGGCTGATGACGAAGCCGCCCGAGCCGATGAAGGCGATCATCTTGGTGGTGAGGGTGTTGGTGTCCTCGTAGTCCTCAATGGCGAAGATGGCGCTGTACTGCCGCGAGAGGTAGGCGATGGAAAAGACCCCCAGCAGGAGCAGCAGGGCAAAGAGGCTGTTTTGCAGCAGGGAGTAGGTGGAGGCGCTCACCGCCGTCTGCAAAGTGGCCAGCACCAGGCTGAGGGCGTTGTTGACAAAGTGGAGGATGGCGGTGGTGAGGATGGAGCCGCTCTTGATGGCCACATAGCCCAGGAAGAGGCCCACGAAGAACATGTTGGGGGCCTTGACAAAGCTCTGGTGGGCCATGGCAAAGACGATGGCGCTGACCACCACTGCAAAGCGGTCGCCGAAGCGGCGGAGGGGTTGCAGCACCACCCCGCGAAAGACCACCTCCTCCACCACGGCGGGGACCGCCGAAAGGGAGAGGAAGTAGAGCAGATAGGCGGGCACCGAGGTGATGGCCGGTTCGGTGCTGCTGACAAAGCGGATGTTCAGCTGGGAAGCCAGGCCGCTGAGAACGTTGGCCGAGGCGATGCCGACAATGCCGATGGCCAGCAGGATGAAGGTGCAGGGCACCAGGATGCGCCCCTTGACCGGGCCGCGGGGAAGGTCTTTTTTCAGGCGGAACCCGTTGAGGCAGGAGACCACCCAGTAGGGGATGACGATCTGCGCCAGGTAGACCAGCAGGCGGATGAAGTAGTGGAGGAACTGGTTGGTCAGCACCTGCCCATTTTGCATGATGACCACCCCGGAGGAGAGGAGGGCGAAGAGCCGGGTCAGCAGGAAAAAGGAGGCGTTGGAGAGGAAGATGGAGAGGAGGATGGCGAACCCCAGGATGTTGGCCTGGCGGTGGATCTCCTGGATCTGCAGTTCGCTCTTTCCCCTGCCTTTGCCCTTTCCCTCCTGGGGGCCGCCCAGGTAGCCAAAGCCGGCGGAATAGGAGTAGCCCTCCCCCTCTTCCGGCGGGGGAAAGCCCTCGAAGGTCTGCTGCGCGTAGTCTCGCTCTCTGCCGTCGCCGTACACCTGCCTGTCCCCCCTTTCGCCGCCTGTGCGGAAAACGGCCGGCCCTGGCCGGCCGGTCCGCGCAAAGGCGGCCTTTGTGCGCCAAAAGCCGACCCGTTATGATCGTCCTCATTATACCAATCCGCGCAGACGAAATCAAACCGATTGTTTGAACAAACCGTGAAAAGTGGCGGGTTTACAGCAAATACCAGAAAGGAGGGACCCCTTTGGTGGCGGGGGAAGAGGTTGCCGCCTTTTCGGCAACACAAAAGAGAGGGGCGCACCCCTCTCTTTTGCCGGCCTACGCCCCCTCCGTCCCGTCGGGGAGGCCGAAGACCTTGTCGACTTTGACCCACTGGGGGGAGCCGTTATAGGTCTTTTCATTTTCCAGGTCGTATTTGATGTCGCTCCAGCTCTTGCCGTTGATGGATTTGGAGCCGGTGGCGCACTGGTACCAGCTGCCGTCGTCGCGGTTGTAGATGTAGTTGGCCGTCCAGTTGCCGCTGTTGTTGGGGTTGGTGTTGGCGAAAATCACCAGGGAGTTTTCCGTCTTGTCCTGCTTGACCGTGTTGTAGTAGGGCTGGACGTAAAAGGTCTGGCCGTCCGCCTTCAACTCGCCCCAGCCGCCGTTTTTCTTGTAGACGGCGTTGCGAAAGCTCTCGTTGTTGATGAGGGAGGGGTCTTTGTTGGCAAAGATGCTCTCGATCCCCAGCTCCTTGAGCCGCTTCTGCTTTTCGTCCTTGCTGAGGGTGTCGTCCCCCATGATGTCGATGTAGTTTTTCAGGGCGCTGGAGCCGTATTCGTAGATGGTACCGGTGTTGACCTGGTTTTTCACCGCCTCGCTCACATCCCCCAGATGTTTGGAGCAGACGAAGATGACCCCGCCGTTCACATTGTCGTAGAGGGAGAGGTAGGCCCCGCCGTCGGGGCACTTCATCCCCTCCTCCACGTAGCCCGTCTCCCGCAGGAAGGGCAGCACCTTGTCCGCCTGGCCGTTCTGGCTGTCCCGCTGCAGTTCCGGCTCCAGGGGGAGGGCCGCCTGGTAGAAGCGGGCGATGTCGCTGCGGTTGACCTGGCAGATCTTCTCGTGGGACTTGTCGATCCACTTCACCATGGAGGGGATGAGGAGGGCGGCCAGCACCGCCAAGATCACCAGCACCACAATGACCTCCACCAGGGTGAAGCCCTGCCGCCCCCTGCGGGCGGCCTGTTTTTTCGCCTTCACCGCGCGCCCCCCTCTCACAGGTATTCCCGCAGGTTGGCGGGAGAGGTGGAGGCCAGCAGCGCCGTCTGCCGGTCGATGACGCCCCGGCGGGCCAGGTTGGCCAGGTCGGCGTTCAGGGTGTGCATCCCCTGGGCGGCCCCCGCCTGCATGGGGGTGTCCAACTGGTGGCACTTGTTCTCGCGGATCAGGTTGAGCACCGCGTCGGTGCCCACCAGCACCTCGGTGGCGGCGATCCGCCCGCCCCCCACCCGGGGGAGCAGCTGCTGGGTGATGACCCCACGCAGGATGGCCGAGAGCTGGGAGCGCATCTGGGACTGTGCCTGGGGCGGGCAGACGTCGACAATGCGGTCGATGGTCTGGGCCGCGCCGGTGGTGTGGAGGGTGGAGAGGACCAGGTGCCCCGTCTCGGCGGCGGTGACGGCGGCGGAGATGGTCTCGTAGTCGCGCATCTCCCCCACCAGGATCACGTCCGGGTCCTCCCGCAGGGCCGAGCGGAGGGCCGCGGCAAAGGAGGGCACATCCCGCCCCACCTCGCGCTGGTGGACGGTGGCCAGCTCGGGGGTGTAGAGGTACTCCACCGGGTCCTCTACCGTGAGGATGTGGGCGGGGCGGCTGCAGTTGATGCGCTGGATCATGGCCGCCAGGGTGGTGGACTTGCCGCTGCCGGTGGGGCCGGTGACCAAGATCAGCCCCCGGGGGCTGTCGGCCAACTGCCCCAACACCGGGGGCAGCGAGAGTTCTTCCAGGGTGGGGATGTGGTCGGACAGCAGGCGGATGGCCGCCGCCGGCTGGCCCTGTTGCCAGAAGATGTTGACCCGCTGCCGCCCCTGCGGCAGAGCGAAGGCGAAGTCCATGTCCTCCCCCCGGCGCAGGCCCTCGGGCCGCTCGCCCTCGGCCAGGGCGCGGATGAGCGCCTCCACCTCGCCGCTGTCCAGGGAAAAAGGGGCGGGAAAGAGGGCGCCGTCCCGGCGGAGGGCGCAGGGGACCGGGGCCCCCACGGTGAGGTGGATGTCGGAACACCCGTTTTGCCGCCCGCAGGCGACCAGTTCCTGAATGGTCATCTTGCAAAAACCTCGTTTCTCTCGTCTCGCGCCGGTGTCAGTCGGCGTAGTAGGTCACCTTGAGGAATTCGTCCACCGTGGTGACCCCGCTCTGCACCAGTTGCAGGGCGCTGTCGCGCAGGGTGCGCATCCCCTGGCTCTCGCGGGCGTACTGGGTGATGTCGTCCATGGGGGCCCCGGCGGAGATCATCCGCCGGATCTGCCGGTCGACCAGCGCCACCTCGTGGATGGCGATGCGCCCCTTGTAGCCGGTGTGGCCGCAGATGTGGCAGCCCTTCCCCCGGCGCAACCGGGGCAGGTCGACCCCCAGGGCGGCCCGCTCGGTCTCGTCGGGGGTGTACTCCTCGGCGCAGTGGGGGCAGACCTTGCGCACCAGCCGCTGGGCCACGATCCCCACCAGGGAGTTTGCCACCATATAGGCCGGCAGCCCCATGTCCTGCAGGCGGACGATGGCCGAGAGGGCGTCGTTGGTGTGGAGGGTGGAGAAGACCAGGTGGCCGGTGATGGCCGCCCGCACCGAGATGGAGGCGGTCTCGCTGTCGCGGGTCTCCCCCACCATGATCACGTCGGGATCCTGCCGCAGGAGGGCCCGCAGCCCCGCGTCGAAGGTGAGGCCGGCGGCGGTGTTGACCTGCATCTGGTTGATGCGGAAGATGTCCCTCTCCACCGGGTCCTCGATGGTGGAGATGTTGAGGGTGCGCTCGGCCATCTGCTCCAAAATCATGTAGAGGGTGGTGGTCTTGCCCGAGCCGGTGGGCCCGGTCATGTAGATGATGCCGTGGGGGGAGCGGAGCATCTGGGAGAACTTTTGATAGTTGTCGTCGTCCATCCCGAACTGGCCCGCCCGGTCGATGGGGGTGTTCTGGTTGAGGAAGCGGAGCACCGCCTTCTCCCCGTAGATGGTGGGGATGATGGAGACGCGGATGTTGACGTCCTGCCCGTCCACCTTCTGGCGAAAGTGCCCGTCCTGGGGCTGGCGCCGCTCGGCGATGTCCAGCCCGGCGAGGATCTTGATGCGGGTGATGAGGGAGGGGTGGATGGCCGGGGAGAGGGTGACGTAATCGACGATCACCCCGTCCAGCCGCATCCGCACCGAGGTCTGCTGCTCAAAGGGCTCGACGTGGATGTCGCTGGCCCCCGAGTTGTAACCCCGGTCCAGAAGGCTTGCCAGCAGCTTGACCACCGGGGCGTCGCCCTCCCCCTCCTCCACCTCGATGGGGGAGATGGGCAGGGGCTCCACGTCCTTGTTGGCCCGCTCGGCGGCCAGCTTGGCCCCGATCTCAGCGTAGTAGTGGGCGATGGCCGCGTCGATGGGGGCCTTTTCGGCCAGCACCGAGTCCACCGGCAGGCCGGTGATCTGGCGCACCTCCTCGGTGCCGTAGAAATTGAGGGGGTCGCTGGTGGCCACCACCAGGTGGCCGCCCTGCTGGGCCACGGCGATGACCCCGTGGCGCAGGGCCAACTGCTTGGGGATCTTGCCCACCGCGTCGGTGTCCACCTCGTAGGTGGCCAGGTCCACCACCGGCAGCCCCATCCTCTGGCCCAGGGCCTCCAGCTTCTGGCGCTCGGTGACAAAGCCCATGTCCTCGAGGATCTCGCCCAGGCGGCGGCTGCGGTTTTGCTTCTGGGCCGCCAGGGCCTGCTGCAGTTGCTCCTCGGTGATGTAGCTGTACTCCTTGAGCACCTCGCCGATGGGTATGTTTTTCATGGATACTCCCCTTTTCCTCTGTGTTGCGGCCGCGGCCGGTCAGTCCGCCCCCTGCCCGCTGGCAAAGAGAAAGGCCGGATCCTCGACCGCGCCGGCCGGGCCCTCTGCCGGGGCGGCGCTGATTTCCAGGTTGAGCAGCTTGACGGTGGTGCGGGTGGTGTAGCAGAGCGCCCCGTCGGCGCGGTGGACCCGCACCGTCAGATCCAGGTAGTACTGGTCGTGCAGGGCGGCGGTGACGGACAGGGTGCGCCCCTGGTAGAAGGCGTCGCCGTAGTAGTCGATCCCCTGGCCGGGCTGGGGGGCCCCCTCCCCGCTGTTTCGGTACCAGAGGCGGCCCTCCTCCAGCCAGACGGCCTCGGGGGCGGAGAGGTCGTCCCCCCCGGCGAGGCGCAGTTCGGTGGCGTAGCGCAGCTTGCCCGAGAGCCACTGGCAGGCGGTGTCGCCGATGAGCTTCTCCTCCCCCAACTGGGCGCTGCGGCCCAGCAGGTTGCCCCCGGAGAGGATCATCCCCCCCGCCAGGGCCACCACCAGCACCAGCAGCAAGAGCACCACCGACACCTCCACCAGGGTCCAGCCGCGGCGGGCGGCCGGGCCCCTACTGCGCCGGCGCATCGGGGACAAAGACCCGGTGGCTGATGGCCGGGTCCTCCGGGTCGGTGACGGTGATGGTGCGGCCCTTCACGCTGCGGGGCGCGCCGTTTAGGATGTAGGTGAGGGTGCTCTCCTCCTCGGTGCTGTCCACCTCGTCGGCGGGGGAGAGGCCACCGGCGAGCATCTCCAGGGCGGAGATGGTCTTATCGGTGCTGTTTTTGGTGTCGGTCCCCCGGCGGATGAGCTTGCCCGCCGCCGAGAAGCCGGTCACCAAGATGAGGGCGACAACGGCCAGCAGCGCCAGGGAAACCACCACCTCCACCAGGGTCATCCCCCCGGTGGCGGCGGTTTTTGCTCGCTCTCTGCGCGCCATTTCGCGCCCTCCTCTCTCTTGTCAAGCCGCCTCGTAGCGGACCAGCTTCCAGCGGCCGCTGCTCGGGGCGACAGGTCTTCCCACCTCGGTGGGGCGGGAGTGGAACTGGATGTCCGCCCGGTTGCACTGCAGGTGGTCCACATAGGCGGCGCCGGCAAACCCGCCCCAGAGGGTGAAGTTGGTCTCCGCCCCGCCCAACACGTAGAGGTTGAGGTTGTCCGGCTGGCTCCACTCGGTGTTGTAGGCGGTCTCAAAGGTGGTCTGGTTCCAGGGGGAGGTGCCGTCCTCGAGGACGATGAAGACCCGGGCGTCCCCCTCGGTGGCCGGGCGAATAAAGTTGCACTGCAGCTTCTGCCCGGCGGGGACGACGAGGTAGCAGTCGCCGCTCCCCACCATCCGGACGGTGGCGCCCAACTGCCAGCCGCCCTCGCAGCGGTACCAGTGCTCCCCCTCGCCGCCGATCTCCACCGTGCCGCCGGCTTCCAGCCGCAGGGGGGCCGTCTCCCCATCGGCAGGGCCGCTGGGCAGGCGGGGGCGGGGGACGGCGGGGCTCTCGCTCCACTGGGGCTCCACGCTCCAGCGGACGGTGTTGCCCCCCGCCCCGGTGGCCCCCGATTTGACGATGGGGGCGCGGTAGGTCACCACCCGGTTTTGGGAGCCCACCTCCCGAAAGTCCTGCAGCACCACCATGTCGCAGGGCGTTTCCGAGGTGCCGAAGGTGTAGGTGTAGCTGCCCAGCCACCAGTGGTTGGCCACCATCCCGGTGAAGGTGCTGTTCTCCCCCGCCCCGCCGCCGGGCTCCTCCCCCGTGCTGCCGGCGACCGGCGGGCGGTATTCCAGCTCGGTCTTGTGGCCGGTCGCCACCTCGCCTGTGCAGTAGATGCTGCCGGTCAATTCGGTGGCTCCGCCCAGGCTGACCTTGGTCCCCGCTCCGCCGCAGAGATAGAGGGGGGCGTTGTCGGGGTTTTCAAAGCCGTACTCGGTCTGAAAGACGCCGCCCGGCCCGGACGCCCCCTCCTCCAACAGGACAAAGACCTGCACGTCGGCAGCGTCCTCGTCGCGCTCGATCTTGCTGAGATAGAGCTTCTGCCCCTGGCGGACCCGGATGTAGATGTCCCGGTCCCCGGTGATCGTCAGCACCGAGGGGGAGGTGCTCCCCTCGAACTGGTACCACTGCTGGCCGCCCCCCAGGGTGGCGCGCCAGGCCCCGGCGGGGAGGGTCTGCACCCCCTCGTCGGGGAAGGTGAGCTGGGGGAGGGCGGCGGTGATCTCCTGGTTGAGCGGCTCCCGGTTCTTGCCGTCGTAGCCCACCTCTTTGGGCCAACTGTACCCGGGGGCCAGGACGGGGGGGACGTCGGCGTGGACGTGGCCCTTCTGGCTGCCGGAAACGATGCTCTCGAGCACGTACATGGCCGAGGCGTCCTCGTCCCCCACGTCGCCCTCCAACTCCAACTGGCCGCTGACGACCCACCGGCCGCCCACAAAGCCCACAAAGCCGGAGAGGTCGGTGACCGGCAGGTCGCCGTCGCCGCCCCCCTCCCGGGTGAGGCGGCCCACCACCGTCTGCTCCTGGCTGCCGTAGCGGGCGGTGGCGGTGATGGTGATGACCCCCTCCTCCGGCCGGGCGAGGACGGCGGTGCAACTGCCCATCCCCTCGGTCTGGGGGATCTCCACCCGGATGCCCTCGGGGGTGGTGGGGACCAGTTCCGAGGACTGCCCCGCCTCCAGCCCGTGCAGTTGGGAGGAGAGGGCATCCACCGCCGAGCGGGCGGTGAGGTAGGCCTGCTGCCGGCTGTCGTTTTGGATGCTGCGCTGGGAGAAGGAGAGGGCCAGGGTGAGCACCCCGGTGGCGAAGATGGCGATGATGGCCAGCACCAGCACCGACCAGAGCATGGCGGAGCCCCGCTCTCTTGGTTTGGCGCGCACGGCAAATCCCTCCCTTCTGCGGCGGTTTGGGGGCTACTCGCCCTCCTGGTACTGGTAGATGGCAAAGTGGATGGTGAACAGGGTGCGGCTGGAGGCGTTGCCCGCCTCGTCCTTGCTCCGCTCCACGGTGGTCTTGTACTGGGTGACCCGCAGTTCAGGCAGGTCCTTGATCTCCTCCAAGAGGTTTTGCAGGTTGGACAGGGTGCCGTAGGCCTGCAGCTCGATCTCGGTGGTGACCAGGGCGCCGACGGCCTCTTCCTCCCCCTGGGGGGCACTCCCCTGCTCGGCGGGCTGGGAGAGGTAGACCGGGATGGGGGTGTTCACCGGGTCGGAGATGGTCTCCTTCACCGGGGTCAACCGGTGGCGGAGGGCCAGGTTGGTCACCATCTGGTCGGCCCGGTTGGAGACCATGGGGGCCGGCAGGCTGCCGGAGAGGGCGGTGATCTCCTCTTTGCAGGCGCTGATCTGGCCCTCATAGGTCTGGGCCAGGGCGATCTGCCGCTCCATCAACTGGGCGGCCTCCCTGTCCTGGGCGAGCTGTTCCTGGGCTGCATCCCGCGACGCGGCCAGGGGCCGCGCCAGGAGAAAGGCCCCCGCCGCAAAGAGGATGAGAAACATGGCGTAGAGCAGCGTTCGCTCCCGCCGGGTCAATTTGGTCATGGCGTTCCCTCCTTGCGGCTATTGGGCCGAGGCTGCCAGCAGGCAGTCGGCGGTGAAGTGGTAGCGGCCGTCCTGTTCGTCCACGCCGTACCCCCGGTAGGCGATGTCCTGGAAGAGGCCGGACTCCCGCAGCTTTTGGATGTAGCTCGGCGCGTCCTTCACCCCGGAGGAGGACAGTTCCAGGCTCAGCAGCCCGGTCTCGTCGGAGAAGGAGGTGCTCTCCACCTGCACGGCGTTTCCGGTGAGGCTGATGACCTGCCGGTAGAGCTCCTTGTAGAGTCGGGGGTAGCCGGCCAGGGCGTCCAGGTCGCTCTTGAGGGCGTCCCGCCGGGCGGTGTAGCCCGCCAGTTGGTCGGAGAGTTCCACCGCCTTGCTCTGCCGCTGGAGGTTTTGCGGGTTTTGCAGGTAGGCCTGCAGGGGCGCGTCCTCCTTTTTCAGGCGGGAGGTGGCGCCGGTGTAGTAGAAAAAGGCGGCGGCGAAGGCCCCCAGCACCAGCGCGAAGGGGAGCGCCAGCAGGGCGATGCGGAGGATGGGGCGGCCGCTGCGCCGCCCGTCCTTCAGCCGGGCCAGGTAGTCGATGTCCTTTTTGCGAAGCGCCTTCATCACCAGATCCCCCCTGTCCGAATCAGTCCCCCCACGGCGTACAGGTGCTCGGCAAGGGTGAATTGGCACCCCCTGCGGCGGGGCAGGGCGGCGATTTCAGGGCAGTCGGGGAAGGGGTCGGCGGCGATGCCCAGGCTCTCGGCCAGGGCCGCGCAGAGCCCCTCCTCCCCCTCCTTGAGGCCGGCCAGGTAGACGTGTTTGACCGGCTCCCCCTTTTCGGAGGCGTTGAACTGCACCATGGAGGAGAGCAGCCGCCCGATCTCGGCGGCGGACTGGGGGGTGCCCCGCCCCTCCAGCAGGCGGGAGCGGTTGCAAAACCGGTAGTCGCCGGCGGCCAGCAGGGTCAGGTCGACGCCCAGGTCGTCGAGCACCACCACCACGCAGCTCTCCCGCTGCAGGGCGGCCGAGAGCCGCGCCACCTTGATGAGGCCGCCGATGTTCAGCTCCGCCGAGCGCAGGCCGATGCCCGCCGACGCGAACAGCTGCCGGTAGGACTGGATGAAGGCCCGGGGCGCGGCGGTGCAGAGGACCGCGCCGCCCCCTTCGGGGAGGCGGGGGGTGAGCACCGCGTAGTCGTAGAGCAGCTCGGCGGGGTCCTCCACCTCGGGGAACTCGTCCACCAGCACCCGCTGCAGTTTGCCGCGGGAGAGGGTGGGGACCACCGAGCGCTTGAGGAAGACCGAGCGCCCCCCCACCACCAGCCGCACCCCCCGCTGGGGGAGGTGGCTGCGGCCCCAGAGGCTGCAGAGGGCCGCCTTGACGGCCGCCTCGTCGATGAACACGCCGCCGATGACCGCCCCCGGGGCCAGGGGTTCCGAGCAGACCCGCTCGATCTGCACCCCCTTGCGCCCGGCCCGGCCCATCACCGCGTGGATGGCCTCGTTGCCGATATATGCCGAACATTCCATGGTGTTTTTTCTCCTTTAAAAAGCGGGTTCGATCAGCCGCCGTAACTGCCGGCGCCGGCGCCGATCTGGTCGTAGAGGGAGTAGATGGGCAGCATCACCGAGATCATGATGAAGCCGATGACCAGCGCCATGAGGATGATGAGCACCGGCTCGAGGATGGCGGTGAGCTTGGCGGTGGCGCTCTCCGCTTCGTAGTCGAAGGACTCGGCGGTGGACTCGAGCATCTCGTCGAGCTTGCCGGTCTCCTCCCCCACCCGGATGGTGGCGGCCAGCTTGGGGTCAAAGCCGTCCACCTGGGCGATGGCGTCGGACAGGGCGCCGCCGCTGCGCACCTGCCGCACCACCCCGTCGAACTGGTCGCCGATGTAGCGGTTGCCGGTGGTGCCGCGGGCGTTTTGCAGGGCGGTGATGATGGGCAGCCCGCTGGCATAGAGGGAGCTGAGGGTGCGGGCAAAGCGGGCGGTGTAGATGGTGCGCAGCAGCTTGCCCACCAGGGGGAGGCGCAGCTTGCAGCGGTCCACCGCCAGCCGCACCTTGGGCAGGCGCAGCACAAACCCCAGGACCAGCACCGCCAGCAGCGCGCCGATGACCCAGAACAGCCAGTACCGCTCCAACCCGCCGCTGATGGCCATCACCACCTGGGTGGGCCAGGGCAGCTCCATCCCCTCGAAGAGGGTGAAGAAGTTGGGGAGGACGAAGAGGAAGATGCCCAGGGTGATGACCACCGTCAGGCACAGGAGGATGATGGGGTAGACCATCGCCCCCCGCACCTTGCTGTTGAGGCGGTGCTCCTTTTGGTAGTGGAGGGCCATCTTCTGGGAGGTCAGGTCCAGCCGACCGCTGGCCTCCCCCGCGCGGTACATCTGGATCAGCAGCTCGGGGAAGGCGCCGGTCTGCTCCTCCATGGCCTCCGACAGGGGGAGCCCCCGCTGGAGGGAGCGGTAGAGGTGCTGGTAGACCCGCTTGATGCGCACCTTGGGGTCGCGCTGGATGAGGATGGAGACCGAGCGCAGCAGCGGCACACCCGAGCCGAGCATGGTGCCCAGGTCGCGGCAGAACTCGGAGAGTTCCAGCGGCCGCAGCCGGTAGGAGGCGGTCTTCTCCTCCTTCTCCTTGCAGGAGAGGAGGAAGAGCCCGTCGCCCCGCAGCCGCTCGGACAGCTGGGCCTCGGCCGGGGCGTTCATCTCCCCCTCAGTGATCTTGCCGCCCTTGTCGGCGGCGCGGTACTGGTAGACGGGCACCTGCCCCGCCCCCTTTCCGATTTGATAAACCCCCTAGGCCAGGCCAAAGAGGGAGAGATAGCCGGAGATGAGCCCCTCGCCCCAGAGGAGGGCCACCCCGATCCCCCCGGCCAGGAAGGGGCCGAAGGCGAAGTGGCTCTTCCGCCCGGCGCGGCGGGTGGCCAGCAGCCAGACCCCGTAGAGCCCGCCGCCCACCAGGGCCAAAAAGGCGGCCGCCAGGGTGGCGCGCCACCCCAACAGGAAGCCGGCGGCCGCCATCAGCTTTACATCGCCCCCGCCAAAGCTCTCGGGCACCAGCCGGGTGCAGAGGAACAGGGGCAGGCTGATCTCGGCCGCGCCGAGGAGGCGGGAGAGAAGCCCTACCCCCGGCGCCGCGGGGACCGCCAGCAGCGCAGAGGCCGCCAGGGCCAGCACCAGCCCGTTGGGGATCTCCATGGTGGCGGCGTCGATGCAGGCGACGCACAGCAGCACGCAGAGGGCGCCAAAGGCCACCGCCGCCAGGGGGGTGGGGCCCAGCGCCCCCACACAGAGAAGGGCCAGCGCCCCGCCGGCGCACTCGACAAGGGGGTAGCGGGGTGAGATGGGGGCCCCGCAGGACCGGCAGCGCCCCCGCAGGGCCAGCCAGCTAAAGACCGGCACCATGTCCAGCGGGCGGAGGGTCTTGCCGCAGCTGGGACAGAAGGAGCGCCCTTTGGCCACCGAGATGCCCTGGGGCACCCGGTAGATGACCACGTTTAAAAAGCTGCCGATGACGCTGCCGAAGGCAAAGAGGAGGAGGGCCAGCACGGTGCAGGCGACGTAGTACGAAGCTGGCACTGGCGGACCCTCCCCTCTCGGGCATTTTTGCCCTTATCTCAGAACACCCCTGCGGGAAAGTCCCGCAAGGGTGCCCTCTGTCTAAAAAGACCGTTTACATTTACGGATTCGGAACGATTTTCGTCACTGTAAAAGTTTCAGCAGCCGTGGAACTGTATACAACTTGGTACTTCTTTGAAGTCTCATAAGTAAAACCAGTGACCGTGCCGTTTAGGACAGAAATCTTCGTACCCGCTTTAAAGTTCCCGCCGATGTTGGCCAAATCGGTCACTTTTGTCAGCTGGTCGCCACTCAATTCGGTCAATCCGGGGTTTTTCTCGTAAGTCTCAGAGGCAATGGTCTGGGCAGACATCAAAATCGTCCGCGCCTCGACAATGGCCTCTTTCTCGTGGGCCTTGTCGATCCACTTGACCATGGAGGGGATCAGCAGGGCGGCCAGGATCGCCAGGATGACCAGCACCACGATGACCTCGACCAGGGTGAAGCCCTTTTTGCCGGTCTTTTTTTGCAGCTGCGCCTTGGCACGAGTTGCCAATTTGTTCATTCAAATGACCTCTTTTCTCGGCGCTCCGCCAAGGGCAGAGCAAACATTTTTACACAGCGGCCCGCCGTGTCCCGTGTACATGGTTCCATTATACGGCCCTTTCTCTCAAAAAACAAGACTATTTTACCCCGATTCCCCGGCATTTTGGAAAAAGGCGACCCGGTTTTTCCCCGCCCCTTTGGCGGTGTAGAGGGCCTGGTCGGCAGCGTGCAGCAGCTCGTCGTAACCGCTGCCGTCCTGTGGCCAGAGGGCCACCCCCACACTGATGGAGGTGGGGAAGTCGTCACAGGCGGCCACCGACTCGCAGAGCTGCTCGGCCCGGTGCTCCACCAGTTGGGCCGAGGGGGCGTCCCGCATCCAGACCAGGAACTCGTCGCCGCCGTAGCGGCCCACCACGTCGCTCTGACGGAAGGTGCGCTGCAGCAGGGACGCCAATTGGATGAGCACCTGGTCCCCCACCTGGTGGCCCAGCTGGTCGTTGACCCCCTTGAAGTCGTCCACGTCGATGAAGAGGCAGGCGTGCACCCGCCCCCCTTCCGGCACCCGCGCCAGCATGGGCTCCACGGCGGCGCGCAGCCCCCCGCGGTTGTAGATGCCGGTGAGCCCGTCGCAGCGGTTGGCCCGCAGCACCGCCTGGTTTTTGCGCCAGATCAGCCAGATGCAGAGGAGGACCACGCTGTAGAGCAGCAGGTTGAGCCCCATCAGGGTCACCGAGCGGCCGTTGATGGTGGAAAACTGCCGCTCCACCGACTCGGCCAGGACCAGGGAGAGGACCGTCCAATCCCCCACCCCGGCGGGCTCAAAGTAGAGGTAGCGGGCCTTGCCGCCCCGGTAGTAGGTGAAGAGCCCCGACTCCCCCGCCCCGACGCGCTCGCGCAGGCTGGCGAGGGTGTCTGCCCCCTGAAAGTCCATCTGGCCGATGGCGTCGTAAAAGGTCTCGTACCGCTCGGTCCCGGCGTAGCCCGAGACCATGGCCCCGTCGGGCTGGATCACCATGGTGGCCCCCAGCCCGGCAAACTGGGCGCTGCCCAGCATTTCGGTAAAGTGGGTCACCGGGTACTCGGCATAGGCCACCCCGGCCACCTGCTCCCCCTCGTAGATGGGGATGGCCAGCACCACGCAGGAGCGGCCGTCCAGACAGCTGCCGTGCACCCGGCTCAGCACCTGCTCCCCGGCGGCGGCCCGCTGAAAAAAGTCCCGCCCGGAGATGTCCACCGGCACCCTGGTGCCGGTGTAGAGGGTGCCGCCCAGGTCGGAGAGGCCCAGCCTGCAGTCCTCGTCCCGGCTGTTTTGCCGGCGCAGCAGCTCGACGATGTTGTCGTTGTCCCGGTCGGCGTTCCCGGCGCAGAAGAGGGCCACCGCGTCCAGCTGGGCAAAGTAGTCCTCCACCAGGCCGGAGACCATCGCCCCGCTCTGGTGGGTGTAGCGGGCCATCTCCTCCTCGGTCTTTTTTAGGAGGGTGGCCCGCAGCCCCCGCTGGTAGGAGACAAAGGAGAGCACCGACAGCACCAGGGCCAGGGCAATGGCGCAGGTGGGCAGAAGCAGGTTTTTTCGCCTGCGGCCGATCTCCTGTTTCACCCTGCGCGCCCCCCTTTGCCCCGCCCGCTGCGGGGCGAGGGGCCGCCCGCGGCAGCCCCTCGATTTTCACCAGTATACCACGCAATCCCGCCCGTCGGAAGGCATTTCTAAAAATACCAAAAAAAATTCTCTGTTTTTGACAGGCAAAAAGCCACCCCAGGCAAAAAGCCACCCCAGGCAAAAAGCCCGGGGTGGCTCCCCCGCCGGTGGGTCACCAGCGGTCGATGTGGATCTTCGCCTCGTCGTACCGCTCGTCCGCGGCGGCGGGCTTCGTCTCCCCCGGCCAGCCGATGGAGAGGACGCAGAAGGGGATGATGTGCGCCGGCAGCTCCAGGGTCTCGGCGACCCGGCGCATCTTGTCGGTCTGGGGGTAGGTGCCCAGCCAGACCGCGCCCAGCCCCATGCCGTGGGCGGCCAGGAGGATGTTCTCGGCCGCGGCGGCGCAGTCCTCGACCCAGTAGTCCCTGCCCCAGCGGTAGGCCCGGTCCCAGTCGCCGCAGAGGGCGATGGCCAGGGGGGCCTCTTTCAGCATCAGCCCCGAGTGGCCCAGGCAGTCGGACAGGCGCTCGAGCACCGCCCGCTCCCTGGTGACGACGAATTCCCAGTCGCGGTTGTCCACCGCGGTGGGGGCGATCATCCCCGCCTTGAGCAGGGCCCTGACCGCCTCGTCCCCCACCGGCTGGCCGGTGTACTTGCGGATGCTGCGGCGGGTGTAGATGGCTTCCAACACGTCCATACAAAAAACCTCCCTCTCTTCCGGGGTCCGCCCGGTCACAGCCCCATCATACCACCGGCAGGGGGCGGGCGCAAATGCCGGGCGCTCTTAGAGGTTCTCGTTTTTCAGGGCGTCCATCACGTTTTCGCGGCGGAGCTTGCGCAGCGACAGGGACATGGGCAGCCCCACCAGCAGGAACACCCCCAGCACCGCCGCCAGATAGGCCCCCCAGGGGAGGGAGAAGGCAAAGGCGAAGTTTTGCTCCAGCACCTTGTAGATGCCCAGGGCCAGCAGGGCGCTCACCGGCAGGCCCAGGGCCAGGGCCTTCACCCCGTAGGAGAGGCTCTCCCAGCGCATCATCCGCCGGAAGCCCCGGGGGGAGATGCCCACCGAGTGGAGCATGGCGAACTCCCGCCGGCGCAGGGCCACCCCGGTGGAGACGGTGTTCCAGATGTTGGCCCCGCAGACCACCGCCACCAGGGCCACAAAGCCGTAGACAAAGACCTCCACCAGCAGCAGGAGCTGACTGTTTTGCTCCCGGTAGCGGGTGAAATCGGTGACGCTCCACTCGCTGCGGGTCTCCTTCTGGTACTGGAGCAGGCGGCTGTAAAAGAGGTCGGGGTCGGCGGCGCGCACCATCACGGAGGCGGTGCGGGAGTCGGTCCCCATCTGGTCCAGCCAGCCGGCAAAGGTGTCCTGCGAGACCAGCACCGCCAGGGTGGAGCTGTTGCCCATGGCCCCGGCCACCGGCATGGGGGCCTCAGAGGAGACCCCGGCGATCTGCAGGCGCAGTTGGGGGCTCCCCACCTCGCCGGTGGCAAAGGTCAGTTCGCTGCCCAGGGGGTCGGCCAGGTGGCGCAGCTCCCGGAACTCGTGTCCGACCCGGTAGAGCTGGGGCGAGAGGAGGATGCCCTTGTCGCTTTCGCCCAGCAGGGGGGCGGCCTCGAGCCCCGCGCGCCGGCAGTACCTCTGCAAGGACGCCTCGTCCAGGGCGTAGACCTGGATCCCCATGGGGTAGAGCCCGTCTCCCCGCTGCCAGATGGCCGACCGGGCCTCGGCGGTGAGCTGTTCGGGGCGCAGGGTCAGTTGGCCGTACAGGCTTTGGGTGCAGGCGCTCTCCTCGATGCCGGGGAGGGCCTGGATGCCGGCGGCCAGCCGGTCGCGCTGGCTGTCGCTGGTGTAGGGGAAGTTGACGGTGTAGTCAAACTGCACGTCCTCCACCGTCATGGAGAAGGAGCGCCCCATGTAATAGGTAAAGGTGGAGGCGGTGAGAAAGAGCACCACGCTGACAAAGAGGGAGAGGAGGGTCGCCAGGTAGCGGCTGCGGCTGCGCTTGCTGTTTTTCAGCCCCAGCTCCCCTTCAAACCCCAGCAGCCTGCGGCTGATGGGGGAGGTGCGCACCTGCCGGGGGGAGATGCGCACCTGCCGGCTGCCGCGGATGGCCTCGATGGGGGGGATGCGGGAGGCCCGCTGGGCCGGCACCCAGGCCGAGAGGAGGAGCACCGCCGCCGAGAGGAGCACCGCCGCGCAGACGGCGGCCGGGGCGATGACCACCCGCAGGGGCTGGGCGGCGCGAAACATCTCCTGGACGATGGAGCCGATGCAGGCGAAGGTGATCTTGATGCCCAGCCAGCCGGCGAAGAGACCCAGGGGGATGGCCGCCACCCCGATGAGGGCCGCCTCAAAAAAGACGCTGCCCCGCTTCTGGCGGCGGGTGGCCCCCACGCTGGAGAGCATGCCGAAGGTGCGCCCCCGCTCGGCCAGGGAGATGGCGAAGGCGTTGTAGATGAGGCTGACCGAGCCGACGAGGATGACCCCGCAGACGATGGCCAGGGCCCCGAAGAGGGTGCTGTAAAGGGTGTTGTCGTCGGTGATGCCCATGTAAAAGAGCAGCTCGCTGTTGTAGGTGCGGGCGCCGCCCACCTGTTCCCAGAGGCGGTCGCCCCAGTCGTAGACCCCCCGGTCGAGGTGGGCCATCGACGCGGACACCTCCAGCTGGCCGCCGTACCCGTCGGGCAGACAGGTGATGCCGGTGTAGCTGCGGCTCCAACTGGGCTCCAGGCCGGTGGAGAAGGAGCCGATGCCCACCAGGGTGTAGCGCTCGCTCCCCTCGGGCAGCCACTGCTCCCCGTCCGCCGCGGGGGAGGCGGGGGAGACCGGCAACAGTTCACCGCTCTGTTCGTCGGGGGCCAGCCGCCGGCCGGTGGGCAGCACCACCTGCTGCCCCACCTGCCAGTCGAGGGCAGAGGTCTCCAAAAACGCGCGGGAGACCACCAGTTCCCCCGCCCGCTCGGGCAGCCGCCCCTCCTCCAGGGTGAGGGGGGCCCGGGCGGCCGACTGGTCGGAGGGGTCGTAGCCCCAGAGGGCTAGGTAGGGGCGCTGGGTGTCCAGGCTCTCCGGCGGCTCGGCGTAGGAGAGCAGCCCCCGGGTGGTGACCGACCCGGTCTGGCTGTCGGCGCGCACGGCGGCGGGGGCCGCCGGGGAGACCCCCTCGAAGCGGACGTGCCAGTCGCCGGTGTCGGCCAGCACGGTGCGCTGCATCATGTCCAAAAAGGAGACGGCGATGAGAGAGACGGCGGTGAGCATGGCCACCGACACGGCGGCCCCCAGCACGGTGACCAGGGTGCGCCGCCGGTTTTGGGCCATGTTTTTGAGGGTGAGGCGGTGGATGATGTTCATCGGCGGATCACCTCGTCCTGGGCAATCTGCCCGTCCTCAATGGCGATGATGCGGTCGGCCTGCAGGGCGATGCGCTCGTCGTGGGTGATGATGAGCAGGGTCTGGTCCAGGGTGCGGTGAAAGTCCCTCAGCAGGCCGATGATCTCGCCGCTGTTCTTGCTGTCCAGGTTGCCGGTGGGCTCGTCGGCCAGCACCAGGGCGGGGCTGGCGATCAGCGCCCGGCCGATGCTGACGCGCTGCTGCTGCCCGCCCGAGAGCTGGCTGGGCAGGTGGCCGAGCCGCTCGCCCAGGCCCAGTTTTTCCACCAGGTTTTGCAGCCGGAAGGGATCGACCTTCCGCCCGTCCAGCAGCAGGGGGAGGGTGATGTTCTCCTCCACATTGAGGACGGGGATCAGGTTGTAAAACTGGTAGATCAGCCCGATTTGGCGGCGGCGGAAGATGGCCAGGGCGTTTTCGTCCATTTGGTAGACGTCGGCCCCGTCCACCAGCACCCGGCCGGAAGTGGGGCGGTCCACCCCGCCGAGGATGTGCAGGAGGGTGCTCTTCCCCGAGCCGGAGGGGCCGACAATGGCCACGAACTCCCCCTTTTCGACGGTGAAGGAGACCCCCTTCAGGGCGTCGGTGCCGGTCTCCCGGCCGCCGTAGTGTTTGCAGAGGTTTTCCACGCGCAACAGTTCCATCAAACCATTCCTCCCATGCGGGCCGGGGCCCGGTGATCGGCGGGGGCACGCTCCCCCGCCTGGCCCCACTCTACTTTTGGCAGGTGACGCGGGGGTGACCCGGGCGGTGACCATTTAGTCACCTTCAGACGATCTGCTTGTAGAGCTTGACCGAGAACTCGGCCCCGCCCTCGGGGCGGTTGCGGGCGCTCACGTCGGCGTTCTGGCTCTGCAGGATGGTCTTGGCCATGGCCAGGCCGATGCCCACCCCGTCGGAGGCGGCGTTTTTGCCCTTGTAAAAGCGCTCGAAGAGGTGGGGCAGGTCGCCGGGGTCGATCCCCTCGCCGCTGTCGCAGATGGCGATCTCGGTGTGCAGCGGGTTCTCGCTGCAGCGCACCCGGATGTCGCCCCCGGGCGGGGTGTGCTCGGCGCAGTTTTTGAGGAGGTTGCCCAGGGCCTCGGCCGTCCACTCCCCATCCCCCCGCCAGGTGAGGGCGGGGGGACAGTCGATGGAGAGGGAGAGCCGCCGCCCCTCTAAAAGCGGGCGCAGGGGGGCCGCCGCCCGGGCCAGGAGGTCGGCCAGGGAGAGCTCCTCCCTGGCAAAGGCGACGGCCTCGGCGTCCAGCCGGGAAAACTTCAACAGGGTGCCCACCAGCCACTGGATCCGCTCCAGCGACTGGCTGGTGCTCTGCCAGAACTCCTCCCGCCTATCTTCCGGCAGGTCGGGGGAGCGCAGCAGTTCGGTCATGACAAAGAGGCTGGTGAGGGGGGTCTTGAGCTGGTGGGAGATGTTCTGCATGGCCTCGGCCAGGTAGTCCTTGTCCCGGTGGAGCTGCTCGGCCTGCCGGGTGAGGACGCAGGTGATTTTGTAGAGGTCGTTTTTGAGGATGCTCAGCTCCCCCTCCCGGTTGTCGCGGATGTCCAGGGGTTTGCCCCCCGAATAGACCGACGCCAGGTACTGGGAGAGGCGGCGGATCTCCCGGTAGCGCCGCCGGGTAAAGGCGGCGAAGAGGCCCCCCAGCAGCGCGCAGAGGGAGAGGCAGATCCACCCGGCCGCCGGGGCGACGGCAAAGCAGAGGGCCGTCCCCGCGGCGGACAGGGCCACAAAGTGGACGGCGGCGAGCTTCCCCTCCTGGCCGCGCAGCATCACTCCCCCTCCATTCGGTAGCCCAGGCCGCGGACGGTGGAGATCCGCCCCTCGTCCCCGGCGGCGGCCAGCTTTTCCCGCAGCCGCTTGATGTAGACGGTGAGGGTGTTGTCGTTGACAAAGTTGCCCGCCACGTCCCAGATCCCCTCCAACAGTTGGCCCGGGGTGGGCGGCAAAGGTCAGCAGCAGCCGGTACTCCAGGGCGGTGAGGGCCAGTTCCCGCCCGGCAAAGCGCACCTGGGCGCGCTGGGGGCAGATGGTGAGGGCGCCGAAGGCGAGGGAGGTCTCCCCCCCGCCCCGGCCGCTGCGGCGCAGCACCGACTTGATGCGGCTGAGCAGCTCCCGCAGGCGAAAGGGCTTGGTCACGTAGTCGTCCGCCCCCATGTCCAGCCCCATCACCGCGCTGACCTCCTCGTCGCAGGCGGTGAGAAAGACCACCGGGGTGTCCCCCAGGGCCTTGGCCCGGCGGCAGATGTCGTAGCCGCTGCCGTCGGGCAGGGTCAGATCCAGCAGCAACAGGTCCCAGCCCCCCGCCTCCACCCCCCGCAGGGCGTCGGCGCAGGTGGTGCAGTGCTCCACCTGGTAGCCCTCGGCCTGCAGCGAATAGCAGAGACCGGCAGCGATGGTGCGGTCGTCCTCCACCAGCAAAATGCGCATCTCCGCGCTCCCCCCTTCCCCGCGGGGGCGACACAGGTCCCCCACGGTCGAACTTGCCTCTATTATAGCAAACCCCGCCCCCCTGCGGGTGACGATTTCGTCACAATGGGGGCGGGGAAGTTTCTGCCAGTTCCCGGGGGAACGGTGAGAGGGAAGGCGGTGATTGCCATCCTATTTTTATTACAGTTAGTATTACATCTATTTGTTTATACGTATTTTAAGGGTTTGTTCAGCGGGAGCGACCTCTCGCTGGCCAAAGGCCCAGGCCGAGAGGGCCGCGACCACCGGGACCGTCAGGATCACCCCCAGGGTGCCCGCCAGCCCCTGCAGGATCTCGATGCCGATGGCGTACATGTTGATCACCTGCAGGTAGGGCATATCGTAGGCGTAGATCACCAGCAGGGTATTGACCGAACCGCCGGTAAAGGCCAGGATCAGGGTGTTGGACATGGTGCCCATCATGTCCCGCCCCACATTGATGCCGCTGCGAAAGAGCTGCCGCCGGGTGAGGGAGGGGGTCTGGGCGATGAGCTCGCTGGCGGTGGAGGAGATGGACATGGCCACATCCATCACCGCCCCGAGCGAGGCGATGAGGATGCCGGAGAAGAGGACCCCACCAACCTGTAGGCGGCTGTTTTGGCCGATGACGATCATGGTCTCGATGTCGCTGACGTTGTAGCCGGAAATCCTCCCCAGGGCCCCAAAGAGGGCGGCGATCCCCCCGGCGGCCACCACCCCGACCACCGTGCCGAGGATGGCGCAGAGACTTTTGCGGGTGGGGCCGCCAATGAGGTAGAGGGTGACCAGGGTAGTGAGCGCCACCACCGACACCGCCGCCCAGAAGGGCGAGACCCCCAAGTAGAGCAGGGGCAGGTAGAGAAAGAGGACGCAGAGAAAGGTGAAGACGAGCCCCGCCGCCGACTTGAGGCCCCGCTTCCCCCCGATGGCGCAGAGCACCGCCAAAAAGAGGCCGACCAGGGCCCAGAGTACCCCGCCCCGGTCGTAGTTGTAAACGCTGGCGGTGAGGGCGCCGCCGTACTCGCCCAGCTGCACCACCACCCGGGTGCCCACCCGACAGGCGGCCCCGTAGAGATAGCTGGCCGAGTTGTCGGCCGTGACCGTCTCCCCCCGGTGGGCGCCGCTGCGCAGCAGCACCTGGACG
>NZ_WWVY01000004.1:197654-226420 GCF_009876955.1 Bittarella massiliensis (ex Durand et al. 2017)
GCCGCCGGCGGTCAGGTCGTCCTCCACCAGGGCGGTCACTGTCCCCTTTTCAAAGGTACTGCCGTCCTCCGGCAGCAGAGGGGCCTTTTGCACCGAGCGGTTGAGGAGGATGAGGGCGAGGGCGAAGAGCAGCAAAAAGGCCAGCATGGCCAGGTCGGGCAGCCTGCGGCGCAGGCGGGCGCGGTTGGCGTCGCACATGAAAGACCCCTCCATCAAAAAAAATTGGGGGCGAGGCAAGATGCAGAGGCGCTGAGGCGCCTCTGCATCTTGTGCGGGGAAACGGGGGGTCACCGGGTCCGGCGGCGCTTGGCCAAACAGGCGCCGGTGCCCGCCAGGGCCAGGGCGCTGAGACCCGCCAGGGGGAGAAGGGCCGCGCCGGAGGGGTCACCGGTGTTGGGCTGACCCGCCTCGGGGGGATCGGCATCGGGGGTCTGCCCGCCGCCCTGGTCGGGGCTGGGCGGGATGGCGTTCTCGGTGCGCTGCCCATCGGCAAAGGCCTGTACCGCGGCCCGCAGGGTCTCTGTGGCGGCGGTCAGTTCCCCGCTGCTGGCCAACTGGTCACCGAACACCGCCCGGGCCGCCTCGACGGCCGCCTGCAGCGTCGCTTTGGAGCCGGCGGGATACTGTCCGGCATGCTCGCCCTCTTCGGCGGCTTCCAGCGCCGCCTCGGCCCGGGCGATCTCCGCCTGCAGGGCGTCGGCATCGGCGCGCAGGGCCAAGCCGTCCAGCGCCCGGGTCAGGGCAACATAGCGGGCGGAGAGGTCGGCCGCCGAGACGGTGGTGTTCTGCTGGCGGTGCAGGGTCTTGTCCAACAGGGTGGAGAAGCCGGCTTTTAGGGTGGTGGCCTTGATATTCAGGGCCCCATCGGCGGCGGCCTGGTACATCCCCTGGGCGTAGCCGTAGTAGTTGAGGGGGTCGGCACTGTTGTCGCCCTGGATGTTCTTGTCATACGCCTGGGCCAGCGCCTCGGCACCGGGATCCTCCCGGGTGTCCAGCAGGGCGACGGCCTCGTCGGCGGCCTGTTGCAGGGCCGCATAGCTGCCCTCGGTGTAGTCGCCCGCCTCCTTTTCCCGGGCCTGGGAGATCAGATTGGTGAGGGACTCCTCATCGGCGTTTTTGACGATGGTGAAGGGCTGGGCGTACTGGTTCCCCTCGTAGTCGTAGGTGCTGATGGAGAAGCGGTTGCCCCCCATCTTGATGACCGAGAAGGTAGGCTTGTTCTCGTTGTTGCGCTCGGCCACAAAGTACTGCTTGGGGGTGTTCAGGTTGTAGAACTTGCTGCCGCTGGCCGAACCAGCGGACATATAGAGGGTGCCCTGAGGGTCGGCGATGGAACCGGTGCTCTCGTCGTAGTCCACCACCTTGCCGTCGAGGATCTGGTAGGTGCGGGCGTAGGAGTGGTCGTGCCCGGTGAGGCAGACGTCGATGTTGAACTGGTCCATCAGCGGCGCGAAGAGGATGCGCAGGTTGGCGCCGTCCACGCTGGCGTGGGGTTCGCCGGAGCCGTAGATGTCGTGGTGGAACATGGCGATGCGCCACTTGGCGTCGGGGTGGCTCTCGACGGCCTTCTGCATCAACTGCCGGTGTTCGGCGGTGTTGCGGTTGTTGCTGTTGAGGACGATGAAGAGGACATCCCCATAACTGAAGTAGTAGTCGCTGCCCGAGGCGGTGGCCCCCAGGCCGTCTTCTGCGTTGGGGGTGTTGTAGTGCAGGGAGTAATCGTCCCCATAGCTCTCGTGGTTGCCGATGGTGGTGGCCATGGGCAGCCCCTTGAGGGCCTCGGGGTAGAGATAGCCGGCGTACTCGCTCTCGCGGATGGCCCGCTTCTCGGCGGTGTCGGCGCTGGAGTAGTCGATCTGGTCGCCAGCCACCAGCATGAAGCTGGCGTTTTTGCCCTCGTTTGCGCGGGCGTACCGAAGGGTCTTGTCCCAGTTGTAGGTGTCCACCGCAATGTTGGCGTCGTCGGCCGTCCCCTGTCCGGCGCTGCCCGAGGCCCCCACCTGGGGGTCGCCCACATAGAGCACCTCAAAGCTGTCGAAGCCGTGGGACCGGTAGGTGGCGGGCTCGCTCCACACCGGGGCGGCGGCCTCCACATCGTCGGTATAGCTGTAGTAGTAGAGGGTGTTGGGGGCAATGATCCCCTCGACCTCCACCTTGTTGGAGGCCAGATAGCGCACTCCGGCCACATTCTGGCGGTCGATGGCGGTGGCCGTCCCCCGGATGGGGGTGGCGGCGGCCAGCCCCTCCCTGCTGGTGGCGATCCTCACCGCGGGTACCCCCTTCTGCTGGGCGTACCAGGCGAAGTTCAGGTCGGTCTCGGTCTTGCCGGGGGCAATGGCCAGCCGGCCGGAGTCGGCGGCGTTTTCGGCCGTCCAGTTGGCGCTCTTCCAGCTTTGGTAGGCGCTGCCCCCCTGGGTGTCGCCGGCAAAACTGGCAAACGCCGGCGCGGCCGAGGAAAGGGCCAGGGCGGCGGCCAGCCCCAAAACGGCGGCTCTCTTTGCAACTCTCACAGTCTCTTTCTCCTCTCTCTTCTTCAAAACATTTCCTGTGGCGGTTGCATTATAGCGCCGCTCCGGCGGCCCTCTCAAGGCTTTTGACCCACTCTTTACCCGGCCTTACAGAGCTTTGACAGTCCCCCACCTTTCCCCTACACCCCCCTTTCCCCGATCTGGCATTCGGGCAAAAAAGGGGGGGGGGGGGGAGCCCCGACCGGGCTCCCCCCTGTGGCAAAATGGATTTTGAAAGGCGGCCCTCAGGCGGCATCGTCCTCCTCCGCCCCGGCAAAGTCAAGGGGTATCTCCCGCCCTCTGTTGTCCCCGGCGGGCAGGGTCTTGATGCCGAAAACAAAGTAGAGGAGGTGAAAGACCCAGACCGCCGCCAGGACGACCCGGCCGACCGGCACCCGCCCCATCATTGCAAAGCCAAAGGCCATGGTCAGGGTGACGATGGCCATGATGCGGATCTTGGTGCGCCAGGTCATCCCCCGGCCCTGGACAAAGCTCTCCAGGTTGTTTTTGTAGAGTTTTGTCTGCAAAAACCAGTTATTGAGCCGCTGAGAGCTTTTGGCGAAGCAGACGGCGGCCAACATCAAAAAGGGGAAGGCCGGCAGTAGGGGAAGGGCCGCGCCCAGGGCCCCCAGTCCCAGGCCGAGAAAGCCCAAAATCAGGTAGAGTATCTTCATCTCTCTCCCTCCAATCGCTTTTTTTCGCGCAGGGTCAACAGGGCGTGGCGGATGGCCGCCACCGGGTGGTGAAAGAGCATGCGCGGCCCGGCGTAACGCATCACCTCGCGGATGCGGCGGCGCATCTCCGGCCGGTAACAGTGCACCCGGCAGTTGGAGCAGAAGGTCTTTTCCTCCATAAAGGGACAGCGGTCGCTGCGGGCGGCGGCATAGGCGGCCAGTTCGGCGCACTGGGGGCAGAGCGTTCCCCTGCTGCCGTGGCGGCCCCGGCAGTAGAGGGCGATCATCTCGGCCACCATCTCCTTTTCCCGGCGGCGCTTTTCGCCCACCGGCCGGGCCCGGCCCATCAACTGGCCCTCCCCCGCTCGGCGGAGTACACCTCGTCGGCAACGGCCATGGTGGAGGCCCGGTGGCTCACCAAAACCACCGTTCGCCCGCCCCGCTCCTGGCGGATGGCCCGCAGGATCACCGCCTCGTTGAGGCTGTCCAGGTTGCTGGTGGGCTCGTCGAGCAGCAGGAGGGGGGCGCCGTGCAGAAAGGCGCGGGCCAGTCCCAGCCGCTGCCGCTCCCCACCGGAGAGGGTGTCCCCCAGTTCGCCCACCGGGGTGTCATACCCCTGGGGCAGGGTCTCGATGAAGTCGTGCAGCGAGGCCTTTTTGCAGGCCTCCACCAGCTCTTCCCGGGTGGCGTCGGGCTTGGCGATCTTCAGGTTGGCGGCGATGCTGTCGTGAAAGAGGTGGGTCTCCTGGGTGACAAAGCCCTCCATCCGGCGGAGGTTGGCGGTGTCGATCTGGCGCAGGTCGGTCCCGGAGATGCGCACTGCGCCCCCCTGCACGTCCCAAAACCGCATCAGCAGCCGCAGCAGGGTGGATTTGCCGCTGCCGCTGCGGCCGGAGATCCCCAACACCTTTCCCGCAGGGATGCACAGGTCCAGGTGTTCGAGGATCGCCTCGTCCCCATAGGAGAAGGAGACGTCCTCACAGCTGGCCCCGTCAAAGGCCACCGGCGGGCAGCCGCTGACCTCTTCCACCTGGGGGGGCTCGTCGAGGATGTCCAGCACCCGGTCCCCGGCGGCGAGGGTGTTTTGCAGGGTGCTGCCCAGGTTGGCCAGGGCCACCACCGGCCCGAAGGAGCTCAACAGGGCGAGGAAGGGGATCAGCACCCCGCCGAAATCCACCTGCCCGGCCCAGTAGAGGCCGACGGCAGCCGACAGCAGCGCCAGGTCAAAGAGGAGGATGACCGCCCCCGTCAGGGCGCTGCCCCGGGCGGCCTGGCGTTTCATCCCCTCCTCGGTGCGGGACAGCTCGTCGGTGCGGCGGTCCAGCTCCGCCAGCCGGGCCTCCCCCCGGCCGTACTGCAACAGCTCCCCCATCCCCCGCAGGGTGTCCAGCACAAAGCCGCCCAGCTCGCCCGACCGGCTGCGGAAGGCCGCCCCGGCCCCGCTGCTGCGGCGGGAGATGAGCACCGGCAGCACCCCGCCCACCACCAGGTAGGCGGTGGCCGCCACCAGCCCCAACAGGGGGTGGTAGCTGCCAATGAAGAGGGACATGATGACCGACATGCAGAGGGCGATGGCCGCCGGGGAGATGGTGTGGGCGTAAAAGACCTCCAGCAGTTCGATGTCGGAGGTGATGACCGAAATCAAATTCCCCTTGTCCCGGCACTCGAGTTTGGCCGGGCAGAGCCGCCGCAGGGCGCGAAAGACCCGGTCGCGGATCAGGGCCAGCAATCGAAAGGCGATGTAGTGGTTGCAGGCCTGCTCGCCATAGCGGAGAAAGCCCCGCAGCAGGGCGGCCGCCGCCGCCAGGACAAAGAGGGTCCCCAGGGCAAAGGGGGCGTTCAGCCCCACAGCCTGCAGGGCCGCCCAGCCGCCGAATATGCTCAGGAAGGTGGAGCAGAGAAACCCTGCCACCCCCAGCAAGATGGCCAGCAGCATCAGGGGCAACAGGGGCCCCACCAGCCGGATCAGCCGCGCCATGATCGTCCAATTTTCCCTTTTCTTCATTGGGCCGCACCCCCTTTCGCAAATCTTTCCAGTTGTTGTTGCCCCGCCCAGAGGGCGCGGTAGAGCCCGCCCTCGGCCAGCAGGGAGAGGTGGTTGCCCAACCCCGCCACCCGGCCGCCCTCCAGCACGCAGATGCAGTCGGCGGCGGCCACATTGGCCAGCCGGTGGGAGATGAGGAGGACCGTCTTTTCCCCCGCCAGGGCGTGGATCTCGGCCATGATGTCGTTCTCGCTCTCCACGTCGATGTTGGAGGTGGCCTCGTCAAAGATGTAGATGGGGGTGTCATGCAGCAGGGCCCGCGCCAGGGCCAGCCGCTGCCGCTGTCCCCCCGAGAAGTTGGCCCCCTGGGGCTCCAGATGGGTTTCCAGCCCCTGTTCCCCCCGCAGGAAGTCGGCCATCCAGGTGCGTTCCAGCACCCGCCAGAGGGCCGCGTCGTCGGCTTCGGGGCAGCCCATGCGCAGGTTTTCAGCCACCGTCCCCGAAAACAGGTAACCCGCAAAGCCCACATAGGTGACGGTGCGGGCCAGTTCTTCGGCGGAGAGCCGGCCCAGTTCCACCCCGCCGATGCGCACCTCGCCCCCATAGCCCCGGCAGCGCCCGGTGAGCAGGGCGGCGAGGGTGCTCTTGCCGCAGCCGCTCTCCCCCACGACGGCGGTGAGCGCGCCCGGGCGGATGTCCAGCGACACCCCTTGCAGCACCGGCCGCCCCGGCTCGTAGCCAAAGTGCAGGTCCCGGCAGCAGACGGTGTAGTCGTCCTCCGGCAGACGGCCCTGGCGGGGCGGGTCCTCGGGCAGGTCCAGCAGAGCGAAAATCTTGCCGCTGGCGGCCATGCCGTTCATGGCCACATGGAAGAAGGAGCCCAGCTGCCGCATGGGGATGAAGAAGTCCGCCGAGAGGAGGATGACCGCCAGGCACCCGGCGAAGGAGAGATTTCCCGCCGCCAGTTCGCCCACGGCCAGGATCATCCCCAGGGCCGCGCCGCCGAAGGCCACCAGGTCCATGATGGTGATGGAGTTGAGCTGCATGCTCAGCACCTTCATGGTGATGCGGCGAAACTGCTCGGCCTCCCGGTCCATCTCCTCGTTTTTCCGGCCGTCGGCCCCGTAGATCTTCAGGGTGGTCAGCCCCTGGAGGTTTTCCAAAAAGGTGTCCCCAAGGGCGGTGTACTGGCCCCAGTAGCGGGAGAGCAGCTTCTTGGCCACGGTCTGCACCGCGGCGATGGCCGCCGGGATCAGCGGCACACAGAGGAGGAGGGCCACTGCCGCCTTCCAGCTGATGGGGAAGAGCAGGACAAAGAGGGTCAAAGGCGCCAGCAGGCTGTAAAAAAATTGGGGCAGGTAGGCGCCGAAATAGGTCTCCAACTGCTCCACCCCCTCGGTGGTGACCTGCACCACCTCCGAGGTGGAGACCTGCACCACCTCCGAGGTGGAGACCTGCTGCGCATAGGAGGGCCCCAGCCGCAGCAGCTTGTCGCAGATGCGGCGGCGCAGCGCCTTTTTCACCGAGCGGGAGGCGAGAAAGCTCTCCCGCCCGGCCATGGCGGTGCAGAGCCAGCGCACCGCCATGGCCAAAAGCCCCACCCCGCAGGCGGCGGCCAGGTCGGCGCCGGTGGCCACCCCCTGTAACAGCCCGCCCAGCAGCCGGGCAAAGGCAAAGGTCGTGGCCGCGCTCGCCAACAGCCCGCCCCACTGGTAGAGCACGTTTCGGGCCACATGGCCCCTGCTGTCCGGCACAGCGCCGATCAGCCGCTTGTCAATCATCATCTCGTCTGTCCTCACTCCCTTCCCCGAGGGCCCCATTGCGGGGGCCTCTCCCGGGAAAATATTCCTTTCAAAAAAGAGGGGCGCCGGCGGTTTTGCCGCCCGCGTCCCCCTGTTTGTCTATTTGTCGGGGTGGCAGAGGCCCCTGCTGGGGCAGTCGCCGCAGCCGCAGCTGCAACCGCCCCGGTGGTGTCTCCTGTTCCAGATGCCCCGCCCGACGATGGCGGCGACGACGGCCAAGACGAGCAGCGCGCCGACGATGGTGGGTCCGTTCAAGAAATCATCTCCTTTTTCTTCGAGGCGGCGGTGACCGAACGCACCGCCAGGGGGTTGTCGTCATACCGGTTTTTGCGCACCAGCAGGTAGACGGCGGCCAGCAGGGCCAGGACAGCGGCGGCGGTGCCGACGCCAAAGCCGTGGCCGGTGAAGAGCAGGCCCAACTGGTAGACCACCAGCGAGGCGAGGTAGGCCAGGCCGCACATGTAGCCGATGGCGGCAAAGGTCCACTTGGCGCTGTTCATCTCCCGCTTGATGGCGCCCATGGCCGCAAAGCAGGGGGCGCAGAGGAGGTTGAAAATCATGAAGCTGTAAGCGGAGAGCTGGGTGAAGTCGGTGGCGATGTTGCCCCAGATCTCGGCGCCGTCCTCAGCCACCTCGGCAAAGCCGTAGAGGACGCCGAAGGTGCCCACCACGTTCTCCTTGGCGATGAGGCCGGTGAAGGTGGCCACGGCCGGTTTCCAACTGCCAAAGCCCAGGGGTGCAAAGAGGAAGGAGATGGCGCTGCCGATGGAGGCCAGCAGGGAGGTGTTGTTGTCCTCCACCATCCCGAAGACCCCATTCACAAAGCCGAAGGACTGCAAGAACCACAGCACCACCGAGGAGGCCAGGATGACGGTGCCGGCCCGCTTGATGAAGGACCAGCCCCGCTCCCAGGTGGCCCGCAGCACATTCCCCACCGCGGGGACGTGGTAGGCCGGCAACTCCATGACGAAGGGGGCCGGGTCGCCGGAGAACATCTTGGTCTTTTTGAGGACGATGCCCGAGAAAATCACCGCCGCCACCCCGATGAAGTAGGCCGAGGTGGCCACCAGCCCGGAGCCGCCGAAGAGGGCCCCGGCAAACAGGCCGATGATGGGCATTTTGGCCCCGCAGGGGATGAAGCAGGTGGTCATGATGGTCATGCGGCGGTCGCGCTCGTTTTCAATGGTGCGGCTGGCCATGACGCCGGGCACCCCGCAGCCCGAGGCGATGAGCATGGGGATGAAGCTCTTGCCGGAGAGGCCGAAGCGGCGGAAGATGCGGTCCATGATAAAGGCGACCCGAGCCATGTAGCCGATGTCTTCCAACACCGAGAGCATGAGGAAGAGGATGAGCATCTGGGGCACAAAGCCGATGACCGCGCCCACGCCGCCGACGATGCCGTCGACCACCAGGCCCACCAGCCAGGGCGCACAGCCGATGCCCTCCATCCAGGCGCTCAGGTTGCCGCAGATGAGGCCGCTAAACAGGGTCTCGTTGGTCCACTCGGTGACGATGTCCCCCACTGTGGAGATGGAGATGTAGTAGACCAAAAACATCACGGCCGCAAAGATGGGCAGGGCCAGCACCCGGTTGGTGACGATGCGGTCGATCTTGTCGGAAATCGAGAGGCTGTGTTTGGCCCGCCTCTTTTTCACCGAGCGCTCGATCACCCCGCTGATGTAGGCGTAGCGCTGGTTGGTGATGATGCTCTCGGCATCGTCGTCCAGCTCTTGCTCGCAGTCGGCGATGTGCTGTTCCAGGTGCGCCTTCAGGGAGGCGGAGAGCCGCAGCTCCTCCATCACCCGCTCGTCGCGCTCGAACACCTTGATGGCGTACCAGCGCAGGAAGCGGTCGTCCACCTTCCCGGCGATGGACTCCTCGATGTGGGCGATGGCGTGCTCGACGCTGCCGGTAAAGACGTGGGGCAGTTCCCCCGCCCGGTGGCCCTTGGCCAGGGCCAGGGCGGCCTCGGCGGCGGCCATGCCGCCCTCCCCCTTGAGGGCGCTCATCTCCAGCACCTGGCAGCCCAGGGCGTCGCCCAGCTTGGCAAGGTCGATGCGGTCGCCGTTTTTGCGCACCAGGTCGATCATGTTGACCGCCACCACCACCGGCAGCCCCAGCTCGATGAGCTGGGTGGTCAGGTAGAGGTTGCGCTCGATGTTGGTGCCGTCGACGATGTTGAGGATGGCGTCGGGCTTCTCCCCCACCAGGTAGCTGCGGGCCACCACCTCTTCCAGGGTGTAGGGCGACAGCGAGTAGATGCCCGGCAGGTCCTGAATGACCGCGTCCCCATGCCCTTTGAGGCGGCCCTCCTTCTTTTCCACCGTGACGCCGGGCCAGTTGCCGACGTACTGGTTGGAGCCGGTCAGGGCGTTGAACAGGGTGGTTTTACCGCAGTTGGGATTGCCCGCCAGGGCGATTTTTATCTCCATTTCTTGTACTCCCCCTCTCTCGATTAGCGCAAGCTAACCGCTTGGCCGAAAAACAGGCGGCGCCCGCCGCCCTAGCTGATTTCGATCATCTGTGCGTCCGCCTTGCGCAGGGACAGCTCGTACCCGCGGACATTGAGTTCCAGCGGGTCCCCCAGGGGGGCCACCTTGCGGATGTGGATGTCCACCCCCTTGGTGATCCCCATGTCCATGATGCGGCGCTTGACCGCCCCCTCGCCGTGGAGCTTGACCACCGTGACTGTGTCCCCCACCTTGGCGTCTCTCAGCGTTTTCATCGGGCTCTCTCTCCTCTCAAATTATCACCCGCATGGCCATGGTCTTGTCCAGGGCGATGCGGCTGTCTTTCACCTGCAAGATCAGGTTGCCGGCCAACTCGCTGACCACCGTCACCGACGTGTCCACCACAAAGCCCAGCTCCGCCAGGTGCTGGCGGACCTCGTCGCGGCCGGTGATCTTGCGGATGGTGACCGTCTCCCCCGCCTTTGCCATTGTCAAGGGCATCATGTCCCCTCCCCTCCTCTTTGGCGGCCCACCTGGGGCCGAGGGCCAATGCAATCAGGTTAGCGTTAACTAACTCCTTTGAACAGTTCATAGTTTACCGCCGCTAACTCAATCTGTCAATCCCCTCTCTCCAAATTTTTCATCCCGCCCCCCGCTTTTGCCGATTTGCCGCAAAATGGCCGCTGCCGCGCGAAATTTTGTGGGAATTTTTTCTTCTGATTTTCCCCCTCCGTGGGCGCTGTGGCCCCTTTGGCGGCGGGGAGGGGTGCCTTTGTGGCCGTGGTGAGGGAGGGGCACTCCCCCCTTTTCCTCCGCGCACAGAGGGGACGGGGATGGGAGGAAATCAGGATGGCCGGGAGGATCCCACCGGGGGACGGCGGCAAGAGCGCTCCCGGGGCGTTTTCTGTCAGAGGAAGGTACCCTTGCTCCCGTGTACTGTCGGAATCTTGTTATATCCATCGCACGCTGGAAAAAAGGGGTGAAACACGTGCTCTCTATCTCGCCCCATGCCGTGAAAAAAGAGGGGATGAGACGGACTGTGCTGGCGGGGAGAGGGCACATCTCCCTCCCTTCTCCCTTTCCATCACCCACGGCGGTATGCTTTCTCCCCAATAACTCGCAAGGTGGACACCCGGCAAAAAATACGGCAATACCCTCAATCGTTGGTATATTGTCTCCTCAAATCCTGTATACTGTTGAATTGACTGCGGGGAATGTCTCAGCGGATTTCAAAAAAAGGACCGCCGCGGCCTTTCTGTCCGCAAAAAGGCCGGTCTGTCGATTCTCCGCAGGGAAAATATTTCCTATACTGAAAAAGGGCCCTGGCGGCGCGGCGCGCGGTCAGGGGCCCATGCAGTCTTATACCAAACGGGCAGAGAGGGGGTGGGACCGGGTGGACCGGACACAGTTCGGCAAGCTGCTCAACGAGGCGCGGCTGGCCAAAGGGGTGACGGTGGAGGCGCTGGCCGAGGCGTGCGACGTCTCCGCCGCCTACATGCAAAAGATCCTCAGCGGCAAGCGGGGGCTGGGGCTGGACCTGCTGCTGAAAATCTGCAACAATCTCACGGTCTCCCCCCAGTACCTTTTGCAGGGGGACCTCTGCCTGCCCGACGGGGGGGAGGACATCCGCCCCCTGGTCGATCGCCTCACCCCACACGAGCGGCGGCTGCTCAAGGAAGTGCTCAAATCCATCATGAAGGCGCGGGACTAGCCGCCCCTTCTGCCCGAAAGGGGGTGTGCCCCATGTCGCAGTGGCCGGACGTCTCGCAGCTCTCCCAGGCGCAGCGGGAGGAACTGGACGCCATCTGCCGCCGGTGGGAGGAGGTCTACCCCCGGCTGCTGGCGGCCGAACAGGCCCGAGAACGGCTGGAACGGCGCACCCACTTTTGGCATTGGACGCCTGTTTTATACGCCCTCCTGCTCTGCCTCGGCGCAGGCTTTTTCCTGTTTTTGCTCTTCCCCGGCTGGGGGCGGTACGTCTTTTGGGGGCGCAGCTGCCTCTGCGCGGCCGCCACCCTCGCCGGTTTCCTCCTGACCAAGCGCTGGAAGCGGCTGTGCGGGCGCTACTGGTCCGCCTACCGCACCTGTGTACAGTTGAGCGACCGCCTCTACCAGATATGCCCCCTCCCCGACGGCAAATCCCCCTTGCAGCCCCTGCCGGGGGAGAAAAATCTGTAATTGTTTTATTGTATATTACAAATCGTATAGAACAGGCGACAAAAGAGGGCCCACACGGCTGTGTGGGCCCTCTCTTTTTTGGCGGCGGGGATGCGGGGGCTTTACTCCCCCTGCTCCTGCTGCTCTTCTCTCTTCTTTTTGGCCCGCTCCATCTCCTCCAGCGCGTCCTTGCGGGAGAGGTTGATGCGGCCCTGGCGGTCGATTTCGGTGACCTTGACCACCACCACGTCGCCCACGTTGACCACGTCCTCCACCTTCTCCACCCGCTCTTTGTCCAGCTTGGAGATGTGGACCAGCCCCTCTTTGCCGGGGGCGATCTCCACAAAGGCGCCGAAGTTCATCAGCCGGGTGACGACCCCCTTGTAGAGGGCGCCCACCTCGGGGTCCTGCACGATGGTCTTGATGATGGTGATGGCGCGCTCCACCCCGGCCAGGTCGATGCCGGAGACAAAGACGCGGCCGTCGTCCTCCACGTCCACCTTGACGCCGCACTCGGCGCAGATTTTTTGAATGACCTTGCCGCCCGAGCCGATGACCTCACGGATCTTGTCGGGGTGGATCTGCATCCCCCGCATCTTGGGCGCGTACTGGGACACCTCGGGCCGGGGGGCGGGCAGGGCCTTGAGCATGATGTCGTTTAGGATGTGCATCCGGGCCTTGTAGGTCTTTTCAAAGGCCTCGGCAATGATGTCATAGGTCAGGCCGTCGTTTTTGATGTCCACCTGGATGGCGGTGATGCCGTTTTTGGTGCCGCCGACTTTAAAGTCCATGTCGCCGAAGAAGTCCTCGACCCCCTGGATGTCCACCATGGTCATCCAGCGCTCCCCCTCGGTCACCAGGCCGCAGGAGATGCCCGCCACCGGCTCTTTGATGGGGACGCCGGCGTCCATCAGCGCCAGGGTGGAGGCGCAGATGGAGCCCTGAGAGGTGGAGCCGTTGGAGGAGAGCACCTCGCTCACCAGGCGGATGGCATAGGGGAACTCCTCCTCGCTGGGGAGGACGGGCACCAGGGCCTTTTCGGCCAGGGCGCCGTGGCCGATCTCCCGGCGGCCGGGGCCGCGGCTGGGCCGGGTCTCCCCCACCGAGTAGGAGGGGAAGTTGTAGTGGTGCATGTAGCGCTTGCCGGTCTCGTGGTCGATGCCGTCGAGCCGCTGCGACTCGCTGACCGGGCCCAGGGTGGCGATCGTCAGCACCTGGGTCTGCCCGCGGGTGAAGAGGGCGCTGCCGTGCACCCGGGGGAGGACCCCCACCTCGGCCGCCAGGGGGCGGATCTCGTCGACGCCGTGGCCGTCGACCCGCTTGCCCTCGTCCAACAGCCAGCGGCGGACCACCTGCTTTTGCAGCTTGTAGAGGCAGTCGTCGATCAGGCCGGGGTCGTCGGGGCAGCGGTCGTCAAAGTGGTCGTGCACCTCCTCGTAGAGGGGGGCCAGCCGCTCGTCGCGCACCCGCTTGTCGTCGGTGTCCATGCAGTGCTGCATCTTCTCCAGGGCGTAGTCGCGCACCGCGTCCAGCAGTTCAAAGGGCACGTCTTTCGAGGTGTAGGGGATCTTTTCCTTGCCGATTTCCAGGCGGATGTTCTCGATGAAGTCGATGATGGAGCGGATCTCCTCGTGCCCGGCCTTGATGCAGTCGAGCATGGTGTCGTTGTCCACCTCGTTGGCGGCGCACTCGATCATGACGATCTTTTCCTTGGAGCCGGCCAGGGTCAGGTGCAGGTCGGAGCGGTGGCCCTCCTCCTCGCTGGGATTGAGCACCACCTTGCCGTCCACAAGCCCCACCTGCACCCCGCCGATGGGCCCCTTCCAGGGGATGTCGGAGATGGCCAGGGCGATGGAGGTGCCGATGAGGCCGGCGATTTCGGGCGCGCAGGTGGGGTCCACCGACATCACCGTCATCACCACCGCCACGTCGTTGCGCATGTCCTTGGGGAAGAGGGGGCGGATGGGGCGGTCCACCATCCGGCAGGCCAGCACCGCCTTTTCGGAGGGACGGGACTCCCGCTTCAAAAAGGAGCCGGGGATCCGCCCCACCGAGTAGAGCTTTTCCTCAAAGTCCACCGAGAGGGGGAAGAAGTCGATCCCCTCCCTGGGTTTTTGGGACATGGTGGCGTTGCAGAGCACGGTGGTCTCGCCGTAGCGCACCAGGCAGGAGCCGTTGGCCAGGCAGCACATCTTCCCGGTCTCCACCGACAGCTTCTTCCCCGCGAACTGGGTCTCAAACACTCTGAATTCCTCAAACATCACGCATTCCTCCTGCGCACACAAAATTGATGGCCGGCGGGACCGCGCTTTTACAGGGTATCCCACCCCTTTTGAAGGCGCAAAGGGGGCGCGATAGTCTGCAAAAACCGATGTCCGCCCCCACCCCGGGGCCGGGCGGCCCGCCCCCCCTCCCCCACGGCGGGAAAGGGGAGGCGGCCGTTCGGCTATGGCATCAGTATAGTATAAATACCAGTTCACTGTAAAGGAATGGCCGCAGTTTTGTGGGCTATGCCCATAACTGCGGCCATTTTGTAGGCAATTCGACAAATGCCGACGGGGGGTAAGGGAAGGGAAGGCAGGGTCGCCCCCCTTCGCCATCGGGCGGAGAGGGGGCGGCCCTGCCTTCCAGAGATGCGGAGGGGGGATGGGGCGGCGGGAGGGGACGGATGCGCTGCGGCCGAGAGGAAAAGGCGGCTCTGGCAAAGGGGACGGGGCAGAATGGGAGGGGGGGATGGGGCGGCGGGACGGCCATCCCCCGTCACCGCTGGGCGAGGTACGCCTCCACCTCCTGGGGGCGCAGCCGCCGCACCTGGGTGCCGGGGAATTCGCGGTACCGGCCGGCCGAAAAGAGGGGCGCGCCCTGGGGGCAGCGCTTGCCGGGGTTTTTGCGCAGAAAGGCCGCCAGTTCCTCCCGGCCGGGGAAAATCTTGTAGAAGGTCCGGCCGCCCGGCCCCTCGATCTGGTAGATGCCGCAGGCCCTTTGGCGGGTGTGGTCGGCGGCCCGCAGGTAGAGTTTGGCCTGCTCGAGGGTCTGAAAGGGGAAGTTCCAGCGCTGCAGCCCGCGCCGCTCCTCCCTCTCGATGCAGATGCAGCGGCCGCAACTGCCGCAGATGTACTGGGTGTGCCCCTCCAGGCAGGCCCGCGCCCCCCGCAGCGGGGTGGCCCGGCTGTCTTCGCTGTAACACTCCTCACACATAAAAACGCGCTCCTTTCAAGATGGGGTCCGAGGGGGGCCCTGGGTGCCCCCTCTGGGCAGGACGCCCTCTCTCCCGCCGGGCCCGCGGCGCGGAGGGATACCCGCCGCAGCGGGCGGGGGCGTTCTGCCGAAGGGCCCTGTTCCTGCCGTTCGCCCCGGCGGACGGCAGGGCCCTTTGGTGGGTTGGATGCCAGTTTACCCCCAATGCCAGTTGTTGTCAAACCGCAAAGTCGTTGACAGCGGGCCTGTACAGACAGTACACTGGGAGAAACAGCGGCGAAAGGAAGCGATTTTTATGTCCACCGGCGAAGCGCCCAAGCGCGACGACCCCACCCCTCCCCCCGAGCCGGAGGAAGAAAACTACCAGTCCCTGGGGCTGGGCCTGGGTCTCTGCCTGGGAACGGCCTTTGGCGCCGTCTTTCACAACCTGGCCATCGGCATCTCCGTCGGCCTCTGTCTGGGGCTGGCCATCGGCACCGCCATCAAGAAAAAGGACCCGCCCGGGCCCACCCCGCCCTCAGAAGGGGGGGCGGAGGGATGATCGTCCGCCCCGCCGCAGACGGCGACGACCGGCTCGCCATCGGCCAGGTGTACGTGGACAGTTGGCGGGCCGCCTACCGGGGACTCATCCCCCAGGCCTATCTCGACGGCCTCGACGCCCGCAACTGGCTGGGGGTGCTGGACGCCCCCCAGCGAACGAGCTTCCTCCTCCTGGACGGGGACATCATCGCCGACACCTGTTCCTGCTGCCCGGCCCGCAACCCCGAGATGGCGGGCTGGGGGGAGGTGGTCTCCCTCTACCTAAAACCCGCCTACTGGGGCCGGGGGCTGGGTGTCCCGCTGCTGGGCGCAGCGCTGGACGAGCTGGCCGGTCAGGGCTACCCCTCTGTCTACCTGTGGGTGCTGAAGGGCAACCTGCGGGCCCAGGCCTTTTACCGCCGCCAGGGCTTTGCCCCCTCCGGCGCCCGCCTCGAAGGGGAGGTCGGGGGCCAGCCGGTGGAGGAGATCCAGTACACCCGCCCCCTTGCATAGGGGCGCCCCCATTCCCTGCCCCGCCGCTTTGAGGCGGCGGCGCATTCAGAAAGGAGCATCTTCTTTGAACTGCCGACCCCTCACCGCCAAAGAGGTGCGCGCCCTCTACGCCCGCCACCTCTCCCGCGACTTTCCCCCCGCCGAGCGCAAGCCCCTGGCGGCCATCCTCTCCCTGCTGCGGCGGGGGCGCTACCTCTGCCTGGGCGGCTTTGCGGGGGCAGAACTGCGCGCCTACGCCTTTTTCACCCGGGTGCCCGAGGGCCCCTGCTGGCTGCTGGACTACTACGCCGTCTGCCAGGGGGGCCGGGGCCAGGGGGCGGGCAGCGCCTTTTGGCGGCAGTTGCCCGGCCAGCTCGACGGCTGCCAGGGGCTGCTCATCGAGGTGGAGGACCCCGACACCGCCCCCACCGCCCCGGAGCGGGAGACCCGCCGCCGGCGCATCCGCTTTTACCTGAAAAACGGGGCCCGGGAGACCGGCTGCCGCTGCCGCCTTTTCGGGGTGGAGTACCGCATCCTCTTCTTCCCGGTGGCGCGGGACTTCCCCGACCGCGAGATCCCCGCCCTGCTGGACGCCGTCTACCGCGCCACCATCCCCGGCCCCGTCTACCGGCGGCAGGTGGCCTTTCCCCCGGCAGGGGAATAGCGGTCTTCTACCCACCCATTGAGAGGGGGCCCTGCGGCCCTCTCTTTTTTTGCGCCAAAGTTTTGGTTGACAACAAAACAATGTTATGTTACGATAAGTCCATCGACAGAACATTGTTACGAAAGGGGGCGATTTCCCTGGAACTCATCTCCAAAAAACAGCTGTTGGCCGAGACCGGCATCTCCTACGGCCAGCTCTACCGCTGGAAGCGGGAGCGGCTGATCCCGGAGGGATGGTTTATCAAGCAGTCCTCCTACACCGGGCAGGAGACCTTTTTCCCCAAAGAGCAGATGCTCGCCCGGGTACAGGCCATTCTGGAGGCAAAAGACCGCTACTCCCTGGAAGAGCTGGCCAAGATCCTCTCCCCCGAGGCGGTGGATGTCCCCCTTGCCCCGCGGGAACTCTGGGAGTGGGGCGAGATCGGGCCCGACCTGCTGGCCGCAGCCGAAGCCGCCGCCCCGCCCGCCGGCCTCTCCTTTGACCAGGCGGTGCTGTTGGCCGCCCTGTGGGAGGGGGTACAGCGCCTCTCCCTCCCGCCCGAAAGCGCCAAGGACTTGGTCTATCAGGCCCTGGCGCTCCCCCCGCCGCTGCGCTGCGCCGAGGGGGGCTGCACCCTCTTTCGCTGCGGGGGGGAGCTGACCCTGGCGGTCACCGGGGGGGAGCAGCCGCCCCTTTTCGGCCCGGCCGTCTCGGTGCTGGACAGTCGCCCCATGAGCGAGCTGGCCGGCCGCATCAAGATGAAGTACACCGCCCGCTTTGAGAGCGGCCCGACAGATGAGAGCAGGAGGAAATGAGATGCAGGATACGCGAATCGATGGGATGGGCACCATTGCCGGGGGGGAGTACGGCAGCGTCAAGGTCTCGGGGATGGGCAAGTGCACCGGCGATCTGACGGCCCAGTCCCTCTCCGTCTCGGGCAAGTTCACCTGCCAGGGGAAGCTGAAGGTGGGCAAACTCACCTGCAGCGGCACCCTCTCGGTCCACCGCTCGGCCAAAATCGGCCAGGTCACCGGCGACTGCGTCCGGCAGGGCCTGTAAAAAAACACGCGTCAAAGGAGCGCCGCCCCAGCCGATGGCGGGGCGGCGCTCCTGCAAAAAAAGGGCCCTGGCCAATGGGGGCCAGGGCCCTTTCTATTTTTTTGATCGTCGCCTACTTGCGGATGCCCAGCTCTTTGATGATGGCGCGGTACCGCTCCACATCGACCTTGGTCAGGTACTTGAGCAGATTGCGGCGCTTGCCGACCATCTTCAGCAGACCCCGGCGGGAGTGGTGGTCGTGGGGGTGCTCTTTCAGGTGCTCGCTCAGGTGGTTGATGCGGGCGGTCAGAAGGGCGATCTGCACCTCCGGCGAGCCGGTGTCTTTCTCATTGACGCGGTATTTGGCGATGAGTTCCTGTTTGTTTTCCATGTCTTTCACCTCATTGTAAAATTTGCGCCGCAAAACTTCGCAGTGGGCAGGTGAACTCCCCGTTTCGGGGCATGCCCCCAGAGCCAAGTAATGGGTCACACAGTTGTTAGGATACCACAAACCAGGGCTGTTGTAAAGCAAAAATCCAATCTTTTCCCGGCGTTCGCCGGCGGGGAACGGCCCCTCCTCCCCCTCCAAAAAAGGAAGGGTGTGAGGGCGTTGCCAAGGGCCCGCCCCTCTGCTATAATGGGGGCAGAAACAGTTCCCTCCGGCCGGGCGGCCGGACCCTAGAGATAGGTATGATCGATGTCATACCTGTCTTTTTTTATCCCCCCGCCGGCGGGGGGACAGAGAAAACCGCCCCGCCCCCCTTTTGCGCGGGGGGGCGGGGGCCACCGCGGGGCCGAACAGCGGCCCACATCACCTTTTGATCGGGGAGGGCGAAAAGATGGAAAAAATCGTCGTCGTGGACGGGCACAACCTGCTGTTTCGGATGTACTATGGGATCCCCGCCTCTATTTTAAATAGGGAGGGGCGGGAAATCAAGGGGCTGGTGGGCTTTTTGGGGAGCCTGAAGAAGCTGGCCGAGCAGTTTGACCCCTGCGCCCTGGCCGTCGTCTTTGACAGTGAGACCAGTTGGACGGGCAACCTGGCCATCGACAGCGGCTACAAGGCCAACCGGCGGGACTACGCCGACGTGCCGGAGGGGGAGAACCCCTTTGCCCAACTGCCCCTCATCAAAAAGGCGCTGGACTACCTGGACATCCCCCACCGGGAGGCGGAGGGGGTGGAGGCCGACGACTTCATCGCCTCCCTCGTGGCGCGGGAGGGGGCGGCCGGGCGGGCCTGCACCGTCGTCTCCACCGACTCCGACTTCATTCAGCTGGTGGACGGGCGCACCACCCTCTACGTTCCCCGGGGAAAAAACAGCGTCCTCTTCGACTGCCGGCGGGTGAGGGAGCGGTTTCAGGTCTCGCCCGGGGAGTACGTCCTCTACAAGGCCCTGGTGGGGGACAAGAGCGACAACATCGAGGGGGTGCGGGGGATCGGCCCCAAGACCGCGGCGGCCATTCTGCACAGCGGGGGGATCGCCCCCTACATCGCCGCCCAGCCCGCCTCCAAAACGGCGGGCATCCTGCGGGAAAACCGGGACAAGATCGTCCGGAACGAGCGGCTAATCGCCCTTGACCGGACACTCGACACCGGGGCACTGGTGCCGCGGCGGCCGAGCCCCGCCCTGCGCGAGCGCAAGACCTACGAAATCATCGCCGCCATCGGCGAGCGGTAGGCCCGGCGCTTTTTTGCCCCAAAAGCGCCGCCGCCCCTGTACAGGGGGGGAACTCTCTGCTATGCTGGAGAAAAGAAAACGGAAAGGCGGCGCTTGCCATGCGTTTGATCGACATCTCCCACGAACTGCTCTCGGCCCCCCTCTACCCGGGCGACCCGCCGGCCGAGACCCGCCAGACCCTCAGCCGGGCGCGGGGGGACGACTGCAACTGCACCCAAATCACCACCTCGGTGCACAAGGGCACCCACACCGACGCCCCCTGCCACTTCACCGACTCGCCGGTCTCCATCGCCGACATGCCGCTGGAGCACTACATCGGCGAGTGTCTGGTGGTCAGCTATCCCGGCCAGACTGTGGGCGACACCTGGCTGCGGGAGCTGGACACCCAGGGCTGCTCCATCCTCCTCGTCAAGGGGTCTGCCTTTTTCAGCGAGAACGCCGGTCCCATCCTCCGGGAGAAGGGGATCATCACCCTGGGCACCGACGCCCTCTCGGTGGGCCCGGTGGGCGGGGAGAAACCGCCCCACCAGAGCATCCTCGGCGAGGGGATCGCCATCATCGAGACCCTCAAGCTGGAGGGGGTCGAGCCGGGGCGCTACTTCCTCTCGGCCGCCCCCGTCAAGATCGCCGGCAGCGACGGCGCGCCGGTGCGGGCCGTTCTGATCGCCCCCTGACCCGCCCAAACAATCCAATTTGTTGTTTTTTATAAAAATAATACAGGTAGGCGTATCATCCGCCTGCCTGTATTTTTATTTTTCAGCTCTGACCCCCAGCCTCTCCCCGGTTTGACCGGAGGAGCGCAAACGGGCTTTGGCAGAAGCCCCTCCTGAACGAATGGGCGCCGAAGAGACAAAAAAGCGATTTTTGGGGAGCAAACGGTGCGAAACGGTGTCCCACCGGGGGCAATAGGGGCAACGGGGGCGATGGGGGCGGTGCGATGCCACCACCCCGGCAGCCCTCTCTGGGGCGAAGGCCGGAGGATGCCCTTTTTCGCCTGGCAGATACTGCCCGTTTGCCCGGCGGGGCCCACCCCTCAGCCGTTTTGGGCGAAGTAGTCCCGGGCGCTCTGCACGTCCCGGGCAATCTGTTCCCGCAGCGCCTCCACCGAGGCGAACTTCTGCTCCCCCCGCAGAAAGTGGAGCAGTTCCACCCGTATCTCGGCCCCGTACAGGTCGCCGGAAAAGCCCAGCAGGTTGGTCTCGGCCACCGGCCACTCGCTCCCCACCGTGGGCTTGACCCCCACATTGGTCACCGAGGGCCACCAGCGCCCGGCCGCCCGGGTGCGGGAGACATAGACCCCGAAGCGGGGCTGCACCATCCCCTCCTGCAGCTGCTGGTTGACGGTGGGGAACTGGAGGGTGCGGCCCAGGTGGTTGCCCTGGCCCACGCTCCCCTCCACGGCGAAGGGGTAGCCCAGCAGCCGGCCCGCCTCCTCCACCTCGCCCTGGGCGATGAGGGCGCGGATGCGGGTGGAGGAGACCTCCCGCCCCGCCAGCCGGAACTCGGGCACCACCTCCACGGCGATGCCCAGGGGGGCACAGAGGCGCTTGAGGGCGGCGGCGTCCCCCGCCCCGCCCCGGCCAAAGCGAAAGTCGTAGCCGCAGGTCACTGCCCGGGCCCGCAGCCGCAGGTGGAGCACCTCGGCCACGAACTGCTCCGGCTCCATCTGGCGAAAGCTGGCGAAGTGGGGGGTGAGCACCAGCTCCACCCCGGCGCCCGCCAGCAGCCGCTCCTTGGCCGCCTCGGTGAGCAGCTGCCCCTGCAGGACCCGCTCCCCCTTGCGGCCCCCCTCGGCCACAAAGGTGAAGACCGCCGGGCGCAGCCCCTTCTCCCGGGCGGTGGCCACCGCCCGGGAAATCACCTCCATGTGGCCCCGGTGCACCCCGTCAAAGTACCCCAGCGCCACCGAGGTCTGCTGCAAACTGCAAAAGTCCAGTGTTGCCGCCACTTCCATCGGCTATCTCCCCCCCAAAAACAGGCGTTTGATCCGCAGTTGTCCCCCGTCTTGCAGGGCGACCCCCAAAAAGCCGTCCGGCCCAAAGACCCGGTACTCGCCGGGCTGCGGGCTGCCCACCTGCTCGGCCCGCAGCCGCACCCCGTTGGTAAAGAGGCGGGCAAAGTGGGCCGAGAGGGAGAGCGCCGGCAGGTGGGCGAAGGCCGTCTCCACCGGCAGCAAAAGGGAGGCCAGCTCCCCCCGCTTGGCCTGGGCCTCTTCCAGGGTGATGCAGTCTTTTAGGGTGTAGGGGCCGGAGCGGGTGCGCACCAAGTCGGTGAGCACCGCGCCGCAGCCCAGGGCCTCGCCCAGGTCGCTCACCAACGAGCGCACATAGGTTCCCTTGCTGCAGAGGATGCGCAGGGTGTAGCTGTCCCCCTCGCCGTCCAGCAGCTCCAGCTCCTCTACGGTGATCCGGCGGGGCTTGCGCTCCACCTCGATGCCCTGGCGGGCCAGGTCGTAGAGCCGCCGCCCCCCCACCGACACCGCCGAGTACATGGGGGGCAGCTGCTCCTGCTCCCCCGTGAAGCGGGGCAGCAGGGCCAACACCTCCGCCCGCCCCACCCGCACCGGCCGGGTCTCCAGCAGGGTGCCGGTGCGGTCCAGGGTGTCGGTGGTCCGGCCCAGCAAAAAGGTGGCTCGGTACTCTTTTTTCTGGCCGGGCACCATGTCCACCGCCCGGGTGGCCGCGCCGAAGTAGAGGGGCAGCACCCCGGTGGCCATGGGGTCCAGCGTCCCCCCGTGGCCAATCTTCTTGCAGCGGGCGATCCCCCGCATCTTGGCGATCACGTCAAAGGAGGTGAACCCCTCCGGCTTGTTGACGCACAAAATCCCGTCCATCTAGTGCAAAAACTCCTTTGCCAGTTGGTGGATGGTCTCCACCGCCTCGTCCGCCGTGCCGCGGACGGTGCAGCCCGCGGCGCGGATGTGGCCGCCGCCCCCCAGCTGGGCCGCCAGGGCCGAGGCGTCCACATAGCTGGAGGTGCGCACACTCACCTTGAAGAAGCCGGGCTCCCGCTCCCGCAGGGTGACCCCGATCTCCACCCCCTCCACCTGGCGGGGCAGGGCGGTCAGCCCGTCAAAGTCGGCCGGGCCGGCCCCGGTCTCGGCGATGGTCGCCAGGTCCATCACCGCCACGGCCAGCCGGCCGCCGCAGAAATAGCGGATCGAGCGGATCAGGGCGCTCTCGGCCGCCAAGCGCCCCTGGGATTTGGTGTCGAAGATCGCCCGGTTGATTTCGGCCGCGTCGGCCCCCCACTCCATCAGCTCGGCGGCGATGCGGTGGGTGCGGGGGGTGGTGTTTTGGTATTTAAAGCAGCCGCTGTCGGTGGCGATGCCGGTGTAGAGGCAGTCGGCCAGGTGGGGGTCGGGCGCCAGCCCCCACTCCTTTGCCAGGGCGAAGATGACCTCGGCGGTGCCGGCAGCCTCCCGGTCCAAAAGCAGCCGGCGGGCGTACCCGGTGTTGGAGATGTGGTGGTCGATACAGAGGTCCACCGAATCGCCGTACTGCGCGCAGAGGCGGCCCATCAGCTTGGCGTCGGCGATGTCCACCGCCACCACCAGGGCGGGGTCGAACGGTTCCTCCCTGTACCCCCGCAGGAGGGGTTTGAACAGCTCCGGTATCTTGTCCGGGCAGAGCACCCGGGCCCGCACCCCCAGCTTTTTCAGGCAGAAGTACAGCCCGTACCCGCTGCCCAGGGTGTCCCCGTCCGGGCTCTGGTGGCAGAGGATCAGCACGTCCTTTGCCCCCTTGAGCAGGTCTGCCGCCCCTTTTACCGTCATCTCCATCTCCAACGTCTCCCCCTTTGATAGGGCCCCTTCTCGGGGCCGGTTTCGGGCGCGCCGACGAGGAAGGGCCGCCCCCCCGGCGCGGGGCGGCCCCTAGGTCTCGCCGGAACACCTCTGTCAATCGGACTCGGTCTGGTCCTTCTGCCGGTTCTGCCGGTCCTTTTCCCGGATGTCGTCCAGCTTTTTGAAGATCTCGCTGCTGTAAGCGATGGAGTCGTCGGCCACGAACCGAAACTCCGGGGTCCGGCGCAGCCGCAGGCGGTTGCCGATCTCCCGGCGGATATAGCCGGCCGCGCTCTCAAAGCCCTTGACGGCCTCTTTCGCGTCCTCGATCCCGTCGAGGGACGAGACGTACACCGTGGCGTAGGACAGGTCGCTGGTCACCTCTGCCTTGACGATGGAGATGACCCCGTGCTTGATGCGCGGGTCTTTGAGGACCCGGATGATGTCCACCAGTTCCTTCTTCACATCTTCTGAGATGCGGTTTACCCGAAAGGATGACATGGTTTCCCCTCCCTATCCCCGGCCGTCCGGTTGGGGGCGGCCGGGGCAGATTGCGGCGCGGGTCGCGCCCCTATTAGTCTTCTCTGTATTCCTCCATCATATAAGCCTCGAAGAAGTCGCCTTCCTTGATGTCGTTGAACTTCTGCAGGCTCATGCCGCACTCGTAGCCCTGGGCCACCTCTTTGACGTCGTCTTTAAAGCGCTTGAGGCTGGCCAGCTCGTCGTCGGCAATGATGATGCCGTCCCGGACCACCCGGATCTTGGCGCCCCGGAGGATCTTGCCCTCGGTCACGTAGCAGCCGGCCACCGCGCCCACGTTGGAGATGCGGTAGACCTGACGGATCTCGGCCCGGCCCAGGTCCACCTCGCGGATCTTGGGAGCCAACATCCCCTTCATGGCCGACTCCACGTCCTCGATGGCGTCGTAGATGACCCGGTAGAGCCGCAGGTCGACCCCGGCCTCTTCCGCCCGGTTCCTTGCCAGGGGGTCGGGGCGGACGTTGAAGCCGACGATGATGGCGGAGGAGGCCTCGGCCAGCATCACGTCCGACTCGGTGATGGCGCCCACCGCGCCGTGGATGACCCGCACCTTGACCTCGTCGTTGGAGAGCTTCTCCAGCGACTGGCGCACAGCCTCCACCGAGCCCTGCACGTCGGCCTTGACGATGATGGACAGCTCTTTGGACTCGCCCTGCTCGATCTGGCTGAACAGATTTTCCAGGGTGACCTTCTGGTAGGAGTTGAACTGCTCCTGCTTCTGCTGGTAGCGGCGTTTCTCCACCAGCTCACGGGCCAGCTTCTCGTTCTCGACGGCGTTGAAGTCGTCGCCCGCGGCGGGCACCTCGGCCAGGCCGGTGATCTCCACCGGGGTGGCGGGGCCGGCCTCTTCCAGGCGGCGGCCGTTCTCGTCGGTCATGGCCCGCACACGGCCCACGGCGGTGCCGGCGATCACCACGTCGCCCCGGTGCAGGGTGCCGTTTTGCACCAGCACGGTGGCCACCGGGCCGCGGCCCTTGTCCAGCTTGGCCTCGATGACGGCGCCCTTGGCCATCCGGTTGGGGTTGGCCTTGAGCTCCTTGACGTCGGCGGTCAGCTGCACCATCTCCAGCAGGGTGTCGATGCCCTGTTTGGTGGCGGCCGAGACCGGCACGCAGATCACGTCGCCGCCCCACTCTTCGGGCACCAGCTCGTACTCGGTGAGCTCCTGCATCACCCGGTCGGGGTTCGCCTCGGGCTTATCCATCTTGTTGATGGCGACGATGATCGAGACCCCGGCGGCCTTGGCGTGGTTGATGGCCTCCACCGTCTGGGGCATGATGCCGTCGTCGGCGGCCACCACCAGGATGGCGATGTCGGTCATCAGGGCGCCGCGGGCGCGCATGGCGGTGAACGCCTCGTGCCCGGGGGTGTCGAGGAAGGTGATCTCCCCGTCGCCCACCTTCACCTTGTAGGCGCCGATGTGCTGGGTGATGCCGCCGGCCTCGGTGGAGGTGACGCTGGCGTGGCGGATGGCGTCGAGCAGGCTGGTCTTGCCGTGGTCGACGTGGCCCATGACCACCACGATGGGGCTGCGGGTGACCAGGTCTTCGTTCTTGTCCTCCTCCTCTTCAAAGAGGCGCTCCTCGATGGTGACCACCACTTCCTTCTCGGGGGCGCAGCCCAGTTCGCTGGCCACCAGGAAGGCGGTGTCGTAGTCGATGGTATCGCTGATGGAGGCCATGACCCCCAGCCCCATCAGCTTTTTGATGATGTTGGCGGCGGTCATCTTCATCCGCGCGGCCAGCTCGCCCACGGTGATCTCGTCGGGGATGAGCACCTTCAGCGGGGTCTTTTTGATGTTCTCCATCCGCAGCCGCTGCAGCCGCTGGGCCTCGGTCTCCACCTTCTTGCCGCCGCGGAAGCCGCCCCGCCGTCCCCGGCTGGTGAACTTCTGCTTGGTGACGGCGTTCTTGGTCTTGGGGGTCTGGGGGGCGATGCGGTCGTACTTCTCGTTGAATTTGTCCAGGTTGACGTCCACCGCCCGGGTCTCCACGTGCCGCAGGGTCTTGGCCTGTTTGGCGATCTCCTCGGCGGCCTTCTCGGCCTCGGGGTCCTGCACCACCGGCAGCTTGACCGTCTGCAGTTTCTCCTTGGGCTTTTTGGGTTTGGCCGCCTTCTGGGGCCGGGCTTTGGCCGCCTCTTTCGCGACGGGCTTCTTCTCCAGATAACTGTCCAGGTTGGGCAGCTGGTTGCGCTCGGTCAGCTTTTCAAAGAGGTAGCTGAGCTGCTCGTCATCCAGGGCGCTCATGTGCTTTTTGGTCAGGTCGGCCTTCCCCTCCATAATCTCCATCAAGTCCTTGCTGGGCAGGCCCATATCCTTGGCCAATTCGTGGATGCGATGCTGTTTAATCATATACACAGTCCTCCTCGTTCGTACAGGTCAACAGGTTTTGTATGCTGGCGGCAAAGGAATCGTCGTCCACGCTGAGGACGGTGTACTCCTTGCCCATTCTCTTTGAAAGGTCCCCGCGGCCGACGGGCAGATCTCTGCAGGAGACCCCTTCCCTGCCGCAAAAAAACCGAACTTCCTTGGCGGTTTTGGGGGAGCAGTCGGCAGCCAGCAGACAAAGCCGGCTCGCTTTGCGCACCAGCGCCTCTTTGGCGCTGTCAAAACCCATGGACAGTTTTCCCGCCTTTCGGCAGAGGGACAACATATTCAGCAGTTTCTCTCTACTCTCCATGGGCTTCTATCTCCGAGAGCAGGGTTTCATAGACGTCCTCCGGGATGGGCGCGCTCAGCGCCCGCTCCAGCCGCTTGGCCTTTTGGGCCTTTTTCAGGCAGCCGGCGCTAGGACAGAGGTAGACCCCCCGCCCGGGCTTTTTGCCCGTGGTGTCCAGGGAGACCTCCCCCTCTTTGTTGCGCACCACCCGAATCAGTTCCCGCTTGGGTTTCTGTTCGCCACAGCCGGCGCACATCCGCATGGGGACCCGCTTTTGAACCATCTCTCTTCACCCTTCTCTGCTCAAAAAACACGCGTTTGCCCGCCTGCGCGGGCCCTTGCCGGCAAACGGGGGGATCAGCCCTCTTCGCCGCTGTCCTGGGCGGGGGCCGGGGTCTCGTCCTCGTCCTCGCCGTAGAATCCGCTCTCGGGGCGGATGTCGATCTTCCAACCGGTCAGCTTGGCCGACAGGCGGGCGTTCTGCCCCTTGTTGCCGATGGCCAGGGAGAGCTGTCCGTCGGGCACCGAGACCCGGCAGGTCCGCTGCTCCTCGTCCAAGATCTCCACCCCGACCACCTGGGCCGGGCTCAGGGCCTCGCTGATGAATGCCACCGGGTCCTCGCTCCAGCGGACGATGTCGATCTTCTCGCCCCCCAGCTCGGCGACGATGGCCGCCACCCGGGAGCCCTTGGGGCCGATGCAGGCGCCCACCGGGTCCACGTCGGGGTTCTTGCTCCAGACGGCCATCTTGGTGCGGCTGCCCGCCTCGCGAGAGACCGCCTTGATCTCCACCGTGCCGTCGTAGATCTCGGGCACCTCCATCTCGAACAGCCGCTTGACCAGGCCGGGGTGGGTGCGGGAGATCATGATCTTGGGCCCGCGGTCGGTGGCCAACACGTCCACCACATAGACCTTGACCCGCTCGCCCTCGCGGAGGACCTCTCCCTCCACCTGCTCGGAGCGGACCAACACCGCCTCGTTCTTGCCCAAATCGACGGTGACAAAGCCCTTGAGGGGGTCCACCCGCAGCACGGTGGCGGTGATGACCTCGTGCTCCTTCTCCTGCATGTCGCGGACCATCAGCCCCCGCTCCGCCTCGCGGATGCCCTGGCGGATGACGTGCTTGGCCGTCTGGGCGGCGATGCGGCCGAACTCCTTGGTCTTGAGTTTGATCTGGATGGTGTCGCCGATCTTGGCGCTCTTTTTATAGGACTGGGCCTGCTCCAAGGTGAGTTCGGCGGTCTCGTCCTCCACCTCTTCCACCACGGTCTTGACCAGGTAAACGTCGAATTTGCACTTTTCGGCGTCGATGTCCACCAGCACGTTGTCGCCGCAGTTGTAGTCCTTCTTCACGGCGATCACCACGGCGGCCTCGATCTTCTCCAGCAGGTAGTCGGCGGGAATGCCCCGCTCCTTCTCCAGCAGGGCCAGCGCTTCAAAAAATTCGGTGTTCATCTTTTCTCCATTCCTCCATCCTCGTCTTCACTGTCGGCAAACGCCTCTTCGGTGTCCACGGCGTTGACCTTGGCCGTCTGGGCCAGGTCGATCTCCACCGTGCGGCCGCCTTCCAGCGCCAGGGTCAGCAGGGCCCCCTCCTTCTTCACCAGCTCCCCCACCAGCTCCTTGCAGCCGTCCAGCGGGCGGATCATGGTCACCCGGACGGGCTCGACCAGGTAGCGGGCAAAGTGCTCATCCCGGGTGAGCGCGCGCTCGATGCCCGGGGAGGAGACCTCCAAAAAGTAGCTCTCGGGGATGGGGTCGGCCTCGTCCAGCAGGTCGCTGACCCGGCGGCTCACCGCCTCGCAGGTGTTGAGGTCGATCCCCTCGGGGCGGTCGATGACCACCCGCAGGAACCAGTCGGACCCCTCTTTGAGATAGAGGACGTCCCAGAGTTCCACCCCCAGCTCCTGGCAGATGGGCTGGACCAGCTCGCGCACCAGGTTGGCGGTCTTGCCGCCGGAAGTTCGTTTTGCCACAGCAGTGCCTCCCTTATTTTCTGTGGAGGGGGGCCCGCCTGGGCCCCATAAAAATGAAAGAGCGGGAAACCCCACTCTTTCAACCTCACTTATAAAACCTTACTGTGTTATTCACTATATCACATCCCCCGCCCCATTGCAAGGGGCTTTGGGGCAAAAAACGGGACAAACATCCCTTTTGGAGGGCATTTTCCTCCCTCCGGACGCCGCTTTTTCCCCCGCCGGGGTCAGCCCTCGATCTGGCGGCCCAAAAAGGCGGCGCCGGCCACCGTCAGCTTGCACTCGGCCTCGGTGGCCGAGGCGGTGCCGTCGCCCTGCAGCAGCACCGCGTAGCCCACCACGTCCCCGTTGCTGAGGATGGGGGAGGCCGTCTGGGCCTGGCGCTCCAGCCCCTCCACCGGGCGCAGCACCTCGCCGCCCTTCTCCCAGAGGTAGTTTTTGCGGCCCTCCCCCAACTGTTCCAGGGCCGGGGCCACCCGGCGGTCGAGGACCTCCTTCTTGGAGATGCCGCCGGCGGCGATCACCCCGTCGGTGTCGCAGATCAGGGCCGGCAGCCCGGTGGTCTTGGCCAACACCTCGGCGCAGACGGCGGAGAAGGTGGACATCTCCCCCATGGGGGAATACTTCTTAAAGATGACCTCCCCCCCGTTGTCGGTGTAGATC